>JASHTU010000443.1 GCA_030040395.1 Acidobacteriaceae bacterium | reverse complement strand
ATGGTGTTCCACATCGACCTGAATGTGATTTCGATTATCGGCATCATTCTGCTCATCGGCATCGTGAAGAAGAACGCGATCATGATGATCGACTTCGCGCTGCAGGCCGAACGGCTGGAGGGCAAAAACACCCGCGACGCCATCTTCGAGGCATGCATGCTGCGTTTCCGGCCCATCATGATGACCACCATGTCGGCGATCTTCGGCGCCCTGCCGCTGGCGTTCGGCACGGGGATGGGCTCCGAGCTGCGCCGCCCGCTGGGCATCACCATTGTGGGCGGATTGCTGCTCAGCCAGTTGCTCACCTTGTACACCACGCCCGTGGTTTATCTGGCCATGGACCACCTGCGGCTGCGCGCGCTGGGCCGAGCGAATCATGCGCTGCCTCCGCAAGCCGAAGAGGCGGTTTTTTAAAGACGAGAAGGAAAGATGAGCATGTTTGAGCGAACATTTCGAAGCCGGTGGCGCCTGACGGCGGGCGGATTGGGCCTGCTGGCGCTCGCCGCCGGCTGCAACGTAGGACCGCGTTTCCAGCCGCCCGCGCCGCCGGCGATTACCGCGCCCAATTACAAAGAATCGACGGTGAACTTTGTGAACCAGCCGGGTTGGAAAGTGGCCAGCCCGCAGGCGGGGATGATTCGCGGCAATTGGTGGGAGATTTTCAACGAGCCGGAATTGAACGCGCTCGAAGAGCAGCTCAACGTCAACAACGAAAACATCAAGGTGTCGTTTGAGAACTTCATGGCGGCGCGGGCGACGATTGCCGAAGCGCGCGCCAGCTATTGGCCGACCATTACGGCCAACCCCTCGGTCCAGGGGTCGCACACCAGCGCCAATCAGATTGTTTCGTCGACAGCCTCCACCGGCAAGACCTTCGGGCTTTGGGAGGTTCCTCAGATCGAGGCTTCGTGGATCCCCGACTTCTGGGGCAAGATCCGCAATGAGGTGCACGAGGCGCAGTACGCATCGCAGGTGAGCGCGGCCGATCTTGAAGTAGAGAAGCTGACGGAGCAGGCCAGCCTGGCTGAATATTATTTTGAGATTCGCGGCCAGGACATGCTGAAGCAAATCCTGGATCAGACCGTGGCGGCCGACCAGAAAGCGCTCGACTCCGCGCAGGGCGCGTACGACGCGGGCGTCGGCGACTACATTTCGGTCATCGAAGCCAGGACCACTTTGCAGGGAGTGCAGGCTTCAGATGTTGCCGTGGGCCTGCTGCGCGCGCAGTATGAGCACGCCATTGCCATGCTGATCGGCAAGGTGGCCACGGATTTCTCGATTCCGGAGAAGCCGATGATCTACACTCCTCCTGCGATTCCCACGGGCGTGCCCTCGCAATTACTCGAGCGGCGCCCGGACGTGGCCGCCGCGGAACGCACCCTGGCGGAAGCCAACGCCCAGATCGGCGTGGGCTACGGCGCCTTTTTCCCGCAGGTGACAATTTCCGCGTCGGGAGGATTCGAGTCGGCCACGCTCGAACACCTCTTCGACCTCGCCAGCGGGGTGTGGTCGTTCGGGCCCAGCGTCACGCAGACCATCTTCAATGGCTGGCTCTATCGCGCCCAACTGCACCAGTACGAGGCCATGTACAATTCCGATCTTGCCACCTACCGGCAGACCGTACTGACGGCTTTTCAACAGGTCGAAGACTACCTGGTCGCTACGCTGAATTACTCGCAGCAGATTCTCAAGGAAAAGGACGCGGTGGCTTCGTCGCAGCAATACGTCGACCTGGAGTTGGAGCGCTACAACCTGGGCGTCGATCCGTATGTCGATGTGACGCTGGCGCAGACGACGCTACTGACCAACCAGGCGACGCTCAACGCCGACGAGGTCTCAGAGATGACTTCGGCGGTGCAATTGGTGCAGGCGCTGGGTGGAGGCTGGGATCGCTCGCAACTGCCCACGCCGGGACAGGTGAGCGCCAAACCGACAAAAGCGGATTACTCGTTGCAGCGTTAAAACGAGAGGCGCATTTTCCGCGCCGCCCTGGGACCGGATGCATCCTATGAGAAAGCCATGGTGAGCTCCGGCGCGAAATTCACGGGCGGCGAAACGCCCGATCCAAATCTGCTCAAGCCCCAGGCTTCGAGCCGCGTTTCTCATGCGTGGCGGGCGCTGCGGCATCGCAATTTTCGGCTCTTTTTCGGCGGCCAGAGCATCTCGCTGATTGGCACCTGGATGACGCGGATCGCCACGGCGTGGCTGGTGTACCGGCTGACGCACTCGGCGCTGCTCCTGGGAACGGTGAGCTTTGCCGGGCAGATTCCCTCCTTTCTGGTGGCGCCGTTCGCGGGCGTGTGGGTGGACCGGCTCAACCGCAGGCGGGTGCTGGTATGGACGCAGACGCTCTCCATGGTGCAATCGTTCCTGCTGGCCGGTTTCACGCTTACGGGGCGCATCAATATTCCGCTGATTCTGGGCCTGAGCGTGATGCAGGGACTGATCAACGCCTTCGACATGCCGGGGCGCCAGGCCTTCATGGTGCAGATGGTGGAAGACCGCGCCGACTTGGGCAACGCCATCGCCATCAACTCCTCGATGGTGAATATGGCGCGGCTGATCGGGCCGTCGCTGGCCGGCTTGGTCATTGCCGCCACCAGCGAGGGGTGGTGCTTCTTCGCCGACGGCGTTAGTTACATCGCGGTGATTGCCTCGCTGCTCGCCATGCGTCTGAACGTAGCGGCGCCGCGGCGCGCGGCCACGTCAACCTTCACCGAACTCAAAGAGGGCTGGACGTATGTGTCGCGGTTCCTGCCGGTGCGGACCATTCTCCTGCTGTTTGCCGTGGTAAGCCTCATGGGGATGCCCTACGTGGTGCTTATGCCGATCTTTGTGGCCAAAGTGCTGCATGGCGGGCCGCATACGCTGGGATTTTTGATGGGCTCAATGGGCGTGGGGGCGCTGGTCTCCGCGCTGTCGCTGGCCGCGCGCAAGACGGTGCGCGGCCTGATTCGCATGATTCCCATCGCCGCCGCGGTCTTCGGCATGGGACTGATCGGCTTCGGGCTCTCCCACGTTTTTTGGCTCTCCATGTTAATGGTGTTCGTGGCGGGTATGGGCATGATGCAGGGGATGGCGGCGAGCAACACCATCATTCAAACCCTGGTGAGCGAAGACAAGCGCGGCCGCGTTATGAGTTATTACACCATGGCCTTCGTGGGCATGGCGCCGTTCGGCAGCCTGCTCGCCGGAACCTTGGCGCAGGCCTTCGGCGCGCCGCTGACAGTGATCGCGAACGGCTCAGTAGTGGTGCTGGGCGCGGCATGGTTCGCCACGCAATTGCCCGCGGTGCGCCATGTGGTGCGGCCCATCTACCGCGAGATGGGGATCATTCCGGCCGCCAAAGAAATGGCCGCTGAACAGATGCAATCATAAAGGCAGCTTTCAGCTTTCGACTCTCAGCTATCGGCTTTTCCACGCGAGAACTATGTACAGTCTGGCGTGGGGGCGGATTGGCTCCGGGAGACGGGCCAGCGAAAGACGCGGAAATTCGGGAACGTGGTCCGGCAGTCGGACACAACCTTTGAAGGCCACCCCACGCTTCGCTTCTCAGGCGCAACCGGACCGGTAGACCATTGAGCGAGAGCGGATTTTCGCGGTCAACGGAGGGCGCCTTGGAACGGCGCGGCGCCCGATGAGTCGGAACAGCTTATTGCCGGGAGACCACCACTACTTCGAATGAACCGGGCTTCATCGCGGGCCGACTCCCGCCGGCCCCGGGCTCCATTTGGGCGGTGGGAAGAAAAATCTTATGCGCCATTTGATCGATGCCCATAGTGCGGGCGCCGTCAGCGGTCTTGACGGTCTGCTCGACTTCAAACTTTCCCCCGCTCTCGCCGGCAACCGTGAGCGAGCCGTCACGGCAACTCGCGAAAGCCTGACCGTCGCTGAAGCGCACCGCGTCGTTGCCGGAGCCGATGGGCAGCGCGGCCTCGATCTTGCCGCCTTCGGTGCTCATCACGATGAGCCTTTGCGGTTTCCGGCAGCCGATAAACAGGCGATGATGCGCGCTATCGATGGCCATGCCCGTCGGCCCACCTCCCGGCGCGACGGGCCAGCGCGCGATGACTTTACGCGCACGTAGATCCACCACTGCGATCAGTCCTTTATCGGCGAGGTTAATGTACGCCTTTCCGTTGCCGTCCGCCGCCAGGAACTCCGGTGAGCCGCCCAACTCGATGGGCGGACCGACTTTTCCGTTGCCGGGGTCGATGCCTGGATGGAAAGCCATTAAAGCGTTGCCGTCGCCGGAGACGGCAAGCACCAGATCTGTTCCCGGGTCATAAATAATGCCGTCGGAATCCGGCATGGTGGAAATGCGCCCCAGAACTTTGTAGGTGTTCATATCGAAGACGAAGATCGCGCCGCTGCCTCCGCCGTCGGTAATAAAGCCGCGTCCCAGCTTGGGGACCAGCGCAATGCCGTGGGAACGAATCTCGCCGGGAATGTCGGCAAGCACCTTGCCGGTGTTTTCGTCGATGGCCATGGTGTGGGTGCTTCGGGTGACAAAGAACCTGTGGTGCGCCGCGTCGACGGTGACATAATCCCACCCGCCCTCTCCACCAATGTGAAAAGTATTCGTGACCGCCCAATGCGATTGCCCAAGACAGGGCAATACACCGGCCACAAGCATGGCAGACAAGAACAAAACCCCGGAACGGTTCCTTTTCATATCAAATTCTCCGCAAGGAATATGCACTCGATAGCGCTCAAGAATATGTTTCGACAGGGACGATGATACTGCTCCGCGGGGCCGGGGCAACACCTCTGCGCGATGAAAATCCTTGGCCGGCCCCAACACGGCTTCAAAATATGGCGCGGAGTTTGGCGATAGCATAGGAACTGGCTGCTTTCTTGCGCAGTGAGTCGCACCATGTCGATCCCGAGCAAAAAACTCCAACCGAGGCTGGTTCCGCCCCCGCAAAGAAAGGACCGGCAGCCATTGCCGGGCCGGGGGCGCAGTGAAACCGCCGCCCCGCCGACGGTTCCAGGCCGATGGCTGCTGACCGCGGTGGGGTCGACCCTCGTCGCGGCGGCATTTTGCGCATGGGGCACGCTGTGCCTGCTCTTCTGGCAAGGGAGTTGGCAACTCCTATACCACCCGGAGGGGACGGTGGCGCCTACCCCGGCAAGCCTCGGCGTCCCCTTCGAACCGCTGCGATTCGCGGCCACGGATACGGGCGTGTTGCGGCTCGACGGGTGGTGGATTCCCGCGGCTCCGGGGGCGCGTTTCGGCCGCTTCACGGTGCTCTTTCTCCACGGACAAAACGGCAACATGGGAAACGCGGTGGACGCCTTGGCGCGGCTGCACGCGGCAGGCGTGAACGTGCTGGCTTTCGATTACCGGGGCTACGGCAAGAGCGAGTTTGCGCGGCCCAGCGAGAAGCGCTGGCGCCAGGACGCGGAGTGGGCGCTCGCATATCTGACCGAAACGCGGCTGGTCGCCTCGGGCGCAATTGTCCTGGATGGCGCGGGCTTGGGGGCGAATCTGGCGTTGGAAGTCGCGGCGGCCCATCCGGACCTGGCGGGCGTAATTCTGGAGTCGCCCTTGGCGGACCCGATGAAGCCGGTTTTCAGCGATCCCCGCGCGGCTCTCGTCCCTGCTCACTTGCTGGCGCGCGACCGTTACGGATTGAACGCTGCGGCGGCCAACCTGCGGATTCCGTCGTTATGGTTCTATGACTCTGCAGGGTCGGGCGCCGGCGGTCAAGAGACAGCAGCCTACCAAGAGGTCTCGGCGCCCAAGAGTCTGGTGTGGCTGCCGCCCGCGCCGGCCGCGGAAAAGGACTATCAGGATTCGCTGGCCCGATGGCTGGAAAGCATGCCTGGGCGATAGGACACGGGCTGCCGAACCTCACCCTCGCGTCATGTCGCGGTGCAGGGCTTTTACCTCATAACCTGCCTGTTTCAGGCGCTTGGCGATCTCCTCCACCATCATGACGCTGCGATGCTGGCCGCCGGTGCAGCCGAAAGCCACGGTGAGGTAGCTCTTGCCTTCCTCGATGTAGTGCGGAAGCAGATAGAGCATCAGGACCGTCACCTTGTCGAGGAACTCGCCCGTCTGCGGAAAGCCGCTGACGTAGGCGGCGACGTTTGGGTCGAGCCCGGTCTTGTTGCGAAACTCCGGCACAAAATGCGGATTGGGCAGGAAGCGCACGTCGAACACCATGTCGGCGTCGAGAGGGACGCCGTTCTTGAAGCCGAAGCTCAAGCAGGAAACGAGCAGGCGGTGGCCCTCCTCGTCGCGGCCAAAGCGGGCCTGGATATGCGCGCGCAACTGGTGAACGTTGAAGTTCGAGGTGTCGATGAGGGTATCGGCCACGTTGCGGATGGGATCGAGCAGTTGGCGTTCTTCGACAATGGAGCGGGAAACAGTCTCCGAACGGCCCAGCGGGTGGGGGCGCCGGGTCTCGGAGTAGCGGCGCACCAGGACTGAATCCTGGGCGTCGAGGAAAACTACCCGCGTGTTGAGCAGCGTTCTTACCTTCTTGAGGATTTGCGGCAGGAGGTCGAGAGTAGGGCCTTCGCGCACGTCTACGACAATGGAGGCCCGGTCCACTTCGGCAGACTGGCTCACCAGATCGGCAAAGCCGGGCAGCAGCTCGAGGGGGAGATTGTCGACGCAATGAAAGCCGAGGTCTTCGAATGCCTTGAGGGCTGAGGCCTTGCCTGAACCGGAAATGCCGGTAACGATGACCAGTTGCTTGGTCGGTTTCGAGGTCTTGGCGTGTTCTGCGGCAAGTTCCGCGGCAACCTGGCCGGCCGCCTGGTCTGAGGACGCCATGCGCTCATGCTACACCGGACGATGGGATTTGTCGCCGCCCGCGCAGCCTACTTGGGCGGAGCAGTCCAGTCGCCGGCTTCAGCCAGCTGCAGCGCATGCGCCGGCTCGAGCGGAGGTGAAAGCAGCGCGCCTTGGCCGAAAGGGCAACCAACCCGGCGGAGAGCCTGAAGCTGCTCGGGAGTATCGACGCCCTGCGCCACCACTTGCACGCCCAAGGTCTGACCTAGACGGACCACCGATTCCAGCACCGCCTGCTGGCGTGTGGTGGCGGCGGACGCGGTGAGCCTGCGGTCCAGCTTGGCCATGTCGACTGGCAGCCGGGTGAGGTGATTGAGAGGCGCCAGATTGGAGCCGAACTCGTCGATGGCCACCCGCGCTTCGCAGTCCACCAGGCGCTGGAGAATCACGACCGCGGCATCGGGGTTGCTGTTGAGCGCGGTTTCTGGAACTTCAAACACCAGGCGCCCGGGGGCGGCCCCGCTCACCGCCAGCGCACGCTTCAACTGCGCCGCCAGATCGGGGTGGTAGAACTGGCGGTCGGTGAGGTTGACGCTGACGAAGAGGTCACTTTGCGGAGCATCGCGCCAGGCGGATAACTGGCGGCAAACCGTGTCCAGCGCCTCGCGGCCGAGCGCAACGGAAAAGCCGGTCTCCTCGGCTACCGACATCAGATCGCGGAAGCTCTCCACGCCGCCGTCGGCGCGCCGCCAGTAAAGTTGGGACTCGAAGCCCACCAGCTTGCCGCTGGCGAGATGGTAGATCGGTTCGTAGCGAAATTGGAAAAGGCGCTTATCCAGTACGGTGCGCAGCTCACGCTCGCGTTCCTGCTGGCTGCTGACGCAAACCTCTAAGTGTTTGTCGAAGAATTCGCAGCGGCCGCCGCCCGCCTGCTTGGCGCGGTACATGGCGAAGTCTGCGTCGCGGATGAGCAAGTC
>JASHTU010000442.1 GCA_030040395.1 Acidobacteriaceae bacterium | reverse complement strand
GTGACGATTACCGGCATCGAAGCGGGCATTCTGCGCGGAACCGGCTGGGAGATGCGCACCGACAAAGAAACGCCGTTTGCGCTCGACGTGCGAAGCGGCTTGCCCAATTCGCCGGCCGCTCGCACGCCGGAAAGACGATAGGCGCTTTACTCTTTCCCTTCGAGAACTGCGTCAATGCCGTATCGCCCCGCCCCAGCCAGAAACAGGGTCAGCGACGCGGCCATGTAAAGGATGACCAACTCACCTCCTCCACCCTGCCGGCCAAAGACGCGCAAGTGCTGCACAAAGACCAAGACGACACCGATGTCGACGAAGACGACGAGCGCGGCCCATCGCGTGGCCAGACCCAGCGCCAAAAGCAGAGAACAGATGCCGTCGGACAGCGTCGCAAACAGCAGGCTGGGCACTGGGCCGATGTGAAGCGGATCGGGAAAATGCGCCGCCATGGCGTGAAAGTGGAAAAGCTTCTCCGTCCCGTGCCTCAGGAAAAGGAGAATACCTGCAATCAGCCGGAGCGCCAGCAAAGCGCAGTCCGGGCGCACGGGAACAGCTTTGAACAGCAGAATCCTCTTGAGCATAAGGACCTCGTTTGTGGAGGATGGGGCGAAAAGCGCAGAAAACGCGATGATTCGAACCTAGACAGGAGCGCCAGGATTGTCAAGCCGGGCAAGTCGGAGCGAGATCTTTGGTCGCGGTCGGAAAAATCGTCGCATAACCTGCGTACACACCCTCAAATACCGAATCCCAACTGGCTGTCACCGCATACGCTCTCGCCGCCTGGCGCATGGCCGCGTGCCGCGCGGGATGGGCAAGAATGTCCGCAATGGCGGTGGCAAACTCCGCGTCGGGCACAATGCGCCCGGTCTCGCCGTCGCGCACAATCGTGCGCGGGCCGCCATAGGGAGTCACGATGGCCGGCACGCCGCTGGCTAACGCCTCAAGCACCACATTGCCAAAGGTGTCCGTATGCGAGGGGAAGACGAACAGATCCATGTTGGCGTAGGCGGTGGCCAGCGCCTCTCCGCGCAGTACGCCGGTGAACTCCGCCCGGTGCAGCCGTTCACGCAGCCAGCCCTCGTCGCCGCCGTGGCCGACAACCAGGAAGCGGAACGCGTCCATCCCCATACGCTCCAGCTCATCCTGCACCTTGACCAGCAGGGCGATATTCTTTTCAACCGAGAGCCGGCCCACAAAACCCAATACAGGAACACCGTCGCCGGGGGCGCGGCTGCGCATGGCCGGATGGAAGATCTCTGCGTCCACGCCGCGGGGCATCCGGTGGCAGGGCCTGCCGGTAGCTTCGGCAAGTTGCGCGCACAGCTCTGGATTGGGCGCGAACAGCATGCGGGCGCGGGAGTAAAAACTGGCTGCGGCAACCAGCGCCAGGTTTTCAATCGTCTTGCCGGCAGCGGCGGAGTGGCGGCCGGCAAGCTTGCCCAGGAGCCGGTTCGCGCGCCGTGCGGCGTACTCGTGGACATTGGTGTGCCAACTGGCGGCCAGCGGCACGCCAAGATAATGCGCCAGCCCCGCGCCCAGAATGCCGATTTCGCTCGGACCCGTAATGTGAATCAAGTCGGGCCGGAAACGCTCCAGCGTCTCGCCAATGAGCGGCGTGTGGCGCAGAAAGACGGGGTCGAAGCGAAGATCCTTTTCAAGCGCGAACGAAAGCGCGCCGCGAGGCAGCTCCAGGGTCCAAACATTGCCCTCTTCCTCGAGCGCCTGGGCGCGGTCGCCGGCGCGGACGCACAAGAAAGGAAGGTTTCGCCGTCGCGCGAAAGCCTCAAAGTGGCGGCTGGTGTGCGCCACGCCGTTGACTTCATGAAAAGAGTCGGGAAAATACGCCACGCGCGGCGGGCGAGCGGCCATCAGACGAGCGGAACTGGTCCCGGCAATCGTGTCACCCGCCGGCAACGCTGGCTCCGCCAACTCCACGCACCCCGCTGAGCCTTATCCGTTATTCAAACTCGCCGAGGGCCAGGCGCAACTGGTGCGACTCGCTCCACGCCATGCGCAGGCTGCCCGCCACCAAGCCTCTTCCCATCAGTTGCACCAGCCCGATCACGCTGGCAATCGACTTGGGCGCCGAGCCTTTGGGCCAAATCTCGCTGAGCGGCCGGATGACCCCGTTGGCGTCGGGATGGTAAACGCGTTCATCCCAGGTGCGGGAGCCCGGCGGGAATTCGGGATAGTGGCGCACGGCGTCGATGGTCGATTGCAGAATCCGATGCTTCCACGGCTCGGCGTATTGCGGCAGAAATAGAACATTGCTTTTGCGCCGGCGGCGGACTTCATGCACAAACTCGGTGAAGGTGGAGGCGTTGGTCAGGTTCACGGTGGCGTTGGGTTCCACCCCATGACGGTCGCCGCCGGAAATGAGCAGCATGTTCCACTTCTCGGCCAGGCGGCGCACGGCGCGGTTCTCGTCCCAGTTGCGCAGCCCGTTCAGTTCCAAAGCGTGCAGGTACGCGCCGTTCTTTTGCAGGAACTCATTGACCATGAATTCGTGCTTTTCCTTGCCGATCAGGTAAAGGTCCCACATCGGGTGGTTGAAGACCACCAGAACATTCGGCTCGCGGTCGAGCGCGACGAGAATCTCAGTCAGGCGTGCGTCGCTGGGCTGCGCGGTGAACTCCTTCAGGGTCGCCATCCACCCGGCCGCCTTGCCGCTGGGCAGGTTGTGGATGCCGAGGTGAAAGGACTGCGTTCCGCCATAAGGCGCGCTCCACTCCACTGAAACCGGAATCTGCCGCGCGCTGGGGACGGTCCGCAAAAGCATGGGAGCGTTGATGTTGTCGTGATCGGTGATGGAAACCATCGGGGCCACGTCCAGCTTTTCGATCTGCTGCGTCTCCAGATCGAAGGCAAGCTTCGGAGTCATGGGCGGCGTCCAATAGCTGGCGGCGTAATTGATTCGAATTCCATGAAGCTGCTCGGCGCGGCGCTCAAAGCGGGCCAGCACCGGCCGCAGAATGGGAAACTGATTGCCGAAGTTGGCCAGAAAATCCAGCGTTTCCTGGGACTGGTTGGTGTGGCTGTGCAACGAAACCCCAGTTCGAAAGCCCCTGGCCGCGTCTCTGTCGCGCCACAAGTATGAGATGGTTGAACTTGGCATACCCGCTCCCCCCTCTCCCAACTTTTCCGGGTTGCTGCGCATAGTATCCATGACCAGCCGTGAAAGTGTGGTTAAGATCGCGAGAATAGGGGATCAATCGAGCAAGGAACCAAAAGAGTTACGGCGAAATCCGAGAAAATACCCGCAAATCCCGATAAACGGCGAACCTCCTTCCGCAGTCACTGCGCGAACCGCGGCGCAAAACACGCTTTACCCTGCTCTCTCTGGCTGTTGCGCTTTGCCGGGGGGAACTTCGGCCATCTTCTTCAGATTACGCCGAATGCTCAACGGTTGGCCGTGCCCGGAAACGGTCTTCGAAGGTTCAAAGGCAACCTCGGCGGCCCCAGCGTGGCTCCCCCGCCCACGTATCGCCTGCAAAAAGGGCTGCTCCTGAGAGCAGCCCTTTTTGACAAACTGCCAAGGAACAAGTCTCTCCCGCCGTTTATGCCGGAGACGGTGAACCCTCCGGGAACCCGGTCCCGCCGCGGGTTTCGGGCTTGAGAACTTGCTGCGGAGTGCCGCTGGTGTCGCTAGGCGAAGCCAGCACCGAGCGCAAGGGAGGCAGTTCCTTGCCCTCGATGAGCATCCTCACCTCTTCGGCGTCGATCGTTTCCCGCTCCAGCAGCGCCGCCGCAATGCGATGCATGGCGTCCTGGTGCGCCTCCAGGATGGAGTGCGCTGATTGATAGGCTTCGTCGATGAGGCGCCGCACTTCCAAATCGATCTGCCGCGCCGTTTCCTCGCTGAAGTCCCGGTGTTGGGCGATTTCGCGGCCCAGGAAGATCTGCTCCTCTTTCTTGCCGAAGGTCAGCGGCCCCAGCCGGCTCATCCCGTACTCGCACACCATGCGCCTGGCCAGGTCCGTGGCGCTTTCAATGTCGCTGCCCGCGCCCGTCGACATCTGGTGCAGGAAAATCTCTTCGGCGACGCGGCCTCCGTAGGCTGTGGCCAGGCGGGTCTCAAGGTATTCGCGCGTATAGTTGTGCCGGTCATCGGGCAGGTAGACAGTAACGCCCAGGGCCATGCCGCGCGGAATAATGGTGACCTTGTGGATGGGGTCAGAGTGTTCACGCAAGAACGAAACCAGCGCATGTCCGGCCTCGTGATATGCGGTCACACGCTTCTCTTCGTCGGTCAGCAGCATGGACTTGCGCTCGGCGCCCATCAGCACTTTGTCCTTGGCCAGCTCGCAGTCGTACATCGTCACCTGCTTGCGGTTGGCCCGGGCGGCGTTCAGCGCCGCCTCGTTGACCATATTGGCCAGGTCGGCGCCGCTAAAGCCCGGCGTCCCGCGGGCCAGCACATTCAGGTTGACGTCGTCGGCAATGGGCACCTTCTTCACGTGCACGCGCAACACTTCCTCGCGCCCACGCACGTCGGGCAG
>JASHTU010000039.1 GCA_030040395.1 Acidobacteriaceae bacterium | reverse complement strand
TACTGGCAGATGCTCACCCCCAAAATTGCGCAGATCGCGCTGCGCTTCGGCGCCGACGACCTCGACGGCACGGTCATTGAAGAAAAAATCTACCACGACGCCGGCGCCACCACCCCCCAGGGCCTCACCCGCAGGGAGCTTTGCCGCCTCATCACCGAAGCTGGCCGCGTGCCTGTCGAGCGCGACACTCTGTATCATGCGGTAACGCGGACAGAAGACAGTTTTGTGGTGGCTGTGTAAGTCCCTTCCCTCCATTCATTGCCTGACCAGAGGAGCATGCGCATGGCGACGGGAGCCCTGGTTTCGAATTCGCAACTGAATCGCAGGATCGATGCGGTGCTGGGCGCGGGACGCGGGATTTTTGCGTTTGCGATCATTGCGCTTGGCATTGAGACGTTGGTGTGCGCGCACCTGCCGCGGGAACCGCTGGGAGCGGGCTACAAAGCCATCGCGGTGCTACCTTGGCTGCCCGCCATTCCCTGGCTGGCGCTGGCGGGCGGCGTGGTGTGGACGGCGTGCGGAATCGCACTGATGTTCCGGTTGTGGCGGCGCGGTTCGGCGTTTCTGCTGGGCGCGCTGTACACGGTGGTGACCCTCATCGTCATTGTTCCCCGTTATGCGGCGCGCCCCGGCGACATGGGATTGCGGACGGTGGTGTTCGAGCCGCTGGCGCTGGCGTGTATCGCGTTTTTGCTGCCGGGGTGCGAGGCGGTTCCGGCGTGGCTGGGGCGCGTGAGCCGGATTGTGTTCGCGGTGGCGATGGTGGTTTTCGGCGTGGACCACTTCCTCGGTCTCACCGGCATTGGCGCGCTCATTCCCCACTGGATTCCATGGCATGTCTTCTGGGTCGCGTTTTTTGGAGCGGTGTTTATCGTGGCCGGCGTGGGCATTGGCTTGGGAAGATTTGAGCGCTGGAGTTGGGTGGCGATTGGCCTCATGTTCGCGGTGTGGGTGGTCACGCTGCATGTGCCGCGGACGATGGGCTGGTTGGGGATTCCGGGGGCGATCACCGATCCGGACGAGTGGTCGAGCCTGTTTATCGCGGTGGGGTTGTGGGGCGGGCCGTGGGCTGTGGCTAGAGAGTTAGCCCGCGCAGAGTGATTTACGCCATTTCCAAGCCTCAAAAGCGGGACCTTGGGGCGCCCGGCAGTTGCTCTGCCCATAGCACTTCTCCTTCTGCTGTATACCGAAGCCGGGAGCTCAAGTGGCGATTTCCTCAAAGAATCGCCACCTTCGATTGAAATCGCAAGGGCTACATGTGAAGGAGAAGTGCTCTGGCGTCACGATGATCGCCCTGCGTTTCGGCCTTCATCGAAGAGACAATCTACCGTGACGCCGGCGCCGCTACCCCCAGGGCCTCCCTATTGGCGCATCACCTCGCCGTTCTTCATCACGAAGCGCACGTGCTCCACCACGGAAATGTCGTCCAGCGGATTTCCGGGTACGGCGATCACGTCGGCGTAATAACCCGGCTTCAGCTCGCCAATCTGTCCCGCCCACCCCAGCAGCTTCGCCCCGTTGATCATATCGGCCTGCAGAACCGCCAGCGGCTTCATCCCAAACCGCGCCATCAGCGTCAACTCGTGCGCCTGCGTGCCGTGCGGAAACGGCCCCACGTCTGAGCCCACGGCGAAGGGAATGCCCGCGGCAACCTGCTTCTTGAATTCGGCAATCTTGTAATCGAGCAGCGCCCCTTCGCTGGCCGCCTCCGTGGCCGAACTCTGCTCATGCGCGAAGTAGTCGAAAATCGTAAAAGTCGGCACGGCGAAAATGCCTTTCTCCCTCATTAGCCTCATCGTTTCATCGCTGAGCTGGGTGGCGTGGTCGATCGACGCCACTCCGGCTTCGGCCGCATACAGCGTACCCGGCTCGCCCTGGGCGTGCACGCCCACGACCGTGCCCAGCCGGTGCGCTTCCTTCACCGCCGAGGCCAGTTGTTCTTCGGTGTATTGGTAGGGCGTGTGCAGCACGCCGTCAATCATCCGGTCTGGCCCCGTCTCGTAAACCTTGGCGAAATCCGAGCCCTCCTTATGCTGCTCGCGCATCACCTCAATGATTTGCTCCGCGTCGTTGGCGTAATCGGCGTTCGATAGCACGTGTTGCGCGGGATTGAACCGGTTGGCGTCTTCGTGTCCGCCCAGGATGTCAATGGCGTTGGCCGAGACGCGCATGCGTGGCCCGGGAATCATTCCCTGATTGATGGCGTCACGCACCGCGGTGCTGGCCGAGCCTGCTCCTTCGGTTCCCATGTCCCGTTCCGCCGTGAACCCGGCCATCAGGTCGGCTTTAGCGGCCTGCTCGGCCAGGATGGTGCGCCAGGGCACGGACTCCTCGATGGTCTGCATGTCTTCCGCGCCGGGATGCAAAAAAAGGTGTACGTGCGCATCGATCATCCCCGGCAGCAGCGTCGCGTCGCCCAGATCGATGATTCTGGCCCCCTCCGGATGGTCCACCGCTGTGCCCACCGCGCGAATCCGTTCACCTTCTACAAGCACTTCGCCCGGCTGAAGCAAATTTCCGGTGTCGACCTCCAGCAGTCGCGCCGCGTGAAGCACCACCGGCGCTCCGGGCGCGCTGGCCGCCTGCTGAGCGCCCACGGCCAACGCTGTCACTCCAGTTGTGGCGAGAACGCAAAGGATCCAAGAAAAGAGCCGTCGATGTTTCGGCATGAATACCACTATGCCGCATCCGCTCCGGCGTGTCGATCCGTTTTTGGAACCGCTGCGGACTGCGCCGCGCCGCTCTTACGCCGATGTTGTCGAAGCGCCGTCCGCGCCGCCCGTCGTTGCTGTCTGAATATCGCCATTCGGCCGCAACCGGATGACAAACGCCGCGCCGCGCGATGCGCCGCCTGCGCTTCGCGAACGCACCAGAATGCTGCCCCCATGACGGTTCACAATCTCTCTGGTGATCCAAAGCCCCAGCCCCGTGCCCACATCTTCCTTGGTCGTGAAGAAGGGCTCGAAAATCCGCTCCACGTCCTCGCTCGCAACGCCCGGTCC
>JASHTU010000441.1 GCA_030040395.1 Acidobacteriaceae bacterium | reverse complement strand
TGCGCCCTGGTGTTGAATGGCGACACCTTTCTCGACGCGGATTACGCCGCCATGATGCGCTTCCATGCCGGCGCGGGCGCGGCCTTGACCATCGCCGTGGCGCGTCAGGCGAATATCGCCCGCTATGGCGGAGTGGTCGTCAGCGCCGGTCGGGTCGTCAGCTTTGAGGAAAAAGGCCGCGCCGGGCCCGGCTGGATCAACGCGGGCGCCTATGTTCTCCAGAGAAACCTCGCCTGGCCGCCGGATTTGCCGGAAAAATTCTCCTTCGGGAAGGATTTTCTGGCCCCCGAAATCGGCCGCATCCTTCCCGCCGCCTATGAAGTGGAGGGCTTCTTTCTCGACATCGGCGTGCCCGAGGACCTGGACCGCGCGCAAACCGAACTGGCTGAGTTCTGAGGCCAAAAGCGCCAACCCCTCAGCCGCGGCGCGTCCTATCGCACTTCTCCTTCTGCGGTGCATCGAAGCTGGGAAGCCGGGGATCGATTCCCGCAAAGAATCGTCACCTTGCGTCGAAATTGCAATGGCTGCGCGTGACGGAGAAGTACTCTATTGGAAGACCGCCAACTGCTCGAAAAGCTCATCGCGAACGCAGTGCAGATCCGCCAGCCGTTCCAGGCCTTGTGTCCGGCCCTCGCCATGTTGCGCGGCGAGAATCTCCGCAGCCAGCGAATGAAGCTGTCCATGGAGGGTCTGGATGGCGTGAAAAGCGGGAAAATGGTTGCGGCCGGCCTTCATTTCGGCTTCGAGCCAGCCGCTGAACCGGCAGTCGCGCGGATCCAGGGAGGGCGGATTCTGCCGCTTGCCCTGCAGGTAGGCTTCAAACGCCGCCAGCCAGGCGCGATGCTCAACGCAAGCGAAAAGCAGGGAGCGGTTGCGCGGATTCACCGGAGGCGCCGCGGCCCAGCGGGGATCGGAGCGCCATATGGCCGCCCAGCCGGGCAATTCGCTCCCCGGCATGGGGCGGGCGATCCCGTAGCCCTGGGCCAGCTCGCAACCCAGTTGCAGCAGCATCAGCCCATGTTCAGGGGTCTCCACCCCCTCCGCAATCACTTTGCGGCGAAAGGCCCCGGCCAGTCCCAGCACCGCCTCGAGGATGGCTAGGTTCTCCGGCTCCTCGATCATGTCGCGGACAAAACTTTGGTCGATCTTGAGCACGCTGACCGGCAGCCGCTGCAGATAGGTCAGCGAGGAGTACCCGGAACCGAAATCGTCAAGCGCGAAGGAGACGCCCATCTCGTGGCAGGCTTCCATCACTTTCGAGGTTTGAACAATGTCCTCGAGCGCGCTGGTCTCAAGCACTTCAACCTCCAGGCGCGAGGGCTCCGCTACCGGGTGCGCCGCCAGCAAAGCCCGCAAACGGTTGACGAAGTTCGCCTGCTGCAACTCGAAGGCGCCCACGTTCACACTTACGGCAAGGTCGAGGCCGGCGGCGCGCCAGGCTTCTTTCTGCGCAAGGGCGCTGGCGATGACCCACTCGCCCAGTTCCACCGATAAGGGATGCCCCTCCACCACCGGCAAAAACATCGCTGGCGGAAGCAGGCCGCGCTGGGGATGCCGCCAGCGAATCAGAGCCTCGGCGCCCACCACCTTGTTGGAGCGCATATTCACAATGGGTTGGAAATAAAGCACAAACTCGCCCGCGGAAAGAGCCTGGCGGATGCGCTCCAGGTTCTCGTGGCGGCCGCGCACCATCACGTCGTGGCTGGGATCGAAGTAATGGAACCGGTTCCGGCCGGCGAGCTTGGCCTCGTACATCGCCTGCCCCGCCTGGCGCAGCAGCAGGTCGGCATCCACCCCTTCTTGCGACGGATACAGCGCCACCCCCGCGCTGGCTGAGACGCGGACCGCCCAGCCGTCAAGCCAAACCTCCTCGGCGGCGGCGGCAAGCAGGCGATCCAGAACCGCTTCAGCAGAGTTGTGGTCGGGCAAATCCAGCAGGACAGCCACAAACTCGTCCCCGCCCAAACGGGCCAGCGTGTCTCCCTCGCGCAGCGCCGATTTCATCCGCGCGGAAACAGCGGTGAGCAATCGGTCGCCGCTCTCGTGCCCGTAGCGGTCGTTCACCTCCTTGAACCCGTCAAGATCAAGAAAGACCACCGCCAGGTACTGTCCGTGCCGCCGGACCTGGGCCATGGTCTGGCGCAGCCGGTCGGCGAGCAGAACGCGATTGGGCAAACCGGTCAGCGCGTCGTGATGAGCGATGTGCTCAAGCTGCCGCTCGTGCTCCTTCTGCTCCGTGATGTCGAAGAACAACGCCACATACTGCACCGTCTTGCCGTCCGCGTCCCGGATGGCGTTGATGCTGAGCATCTCCGCGTAAATATTGCCATCCTTGGTGCGATTCCAGATTTCTCCCGCCCATTGGCCGTCGCGGCGCAGGGAGCCCCACATGTTGGCGTAGAACTCACGGCTTTGCAAGCCTGATCTGAGCACCCGCGGGTTTTGCCCGATGACCTCTTCGCGGCTGTAACCGGTGATGCGGGCAAAGGCGTCGTTGACCTCGAGTATCGTCCCGTTGGGATCGGTGATCAAAATGCCTTCGCTGGCGTGCGTAAACACGCTGGCCGCCAGGCGGAGCCGCTCCTCCGTCGCTTTTTGGCGCGTGATGTCTTCAGCGAAAAGGATGATGCCGCCCACCGAGCCGTCGCCTGCGCGCCAGGGCACAACCTCCCAGCGAATCCACCGCACCGCGCCGTCCGCGCGCTCAAAGCGGTCCTCGTCGGCCTCGAGTCTTTCGCCGGCCAGGCCCCGGCGATGCGCGGCCCTCCAGCGCTCCGGCACATCGGGAACAATCTCGTAGTGGGAGCGCCCGAGGATCTCCTGCCCCAACAGAGAGTTCTCTTCCAGCCATCGCCGGCTCACTGCCAGGTAGCGCATCTCGCGATCGAACATGGCCAGCGCGGCCGGTGCGCGATCGATAAAGAGTTGCAGAACTTCCTTGCTCTCCCGCAACTGGGCCTCAGCCCGCTTGCGCCCGGTGATGTCTTCGTAGAACAGTACGATGCCGCCCACCGAGCCGTCGTCGGCCCTCCACGGCGTAATCTGCCAGCGAATCCATTCGATTGCGCCATCGGCGCGATCGTACCGGTCCACTTCGACCTGCTGCGTTTCGCCGGCCAGGCCGCGGCGGTGTGTCTCTTTCCAGCGCTCCGGAACCTCCGGGTTGACCTCGTAGTGGGAACGCCCCACCACCTCCCGCGCATCGATACCGTGATCCTCCGCCCAGCGCCGGCTTACGGCCAGGTAACGCATCTCGCGGTCGAACATGGCCAATGCCACCGGCGCGTGCTCGACAAAAAGCTCAAGAAGCCTGTTGCTGTCTCTGAACGCAATTTCGGTCAGCTTGCTCTCGGTAATGTCCTGAATCGTGCCCCGCAAGAGGACGGCTTTTCCGCCGGCGTCATATTCCACCCTTCCCATGGCTTTGATCCAGCGCAGAGCGCCGTCCGAAGGCCGGATAATGCGGTATTCCGTGCTGAAAGAACTCTCGCGCCGTGCAATCATCTCCGCCAGGCTTCCCGCCATCCGGTCGCGATCGTCGGGATGAACAAGGGCCGCCCATCCCGCCGCGGTGCGCGGATGTGACGGGTCGATGCCCAGAATCGCGTTGAGCGTCTCCGAGCCGTTCCAGACTCCCGTTCCTATGTCCAACACGTAACTGCACAACCCAGCGATCTTCTGCGCCTCGTTCAGCGATTCCTCGCTCTCGCGCAGCCGCATCTCGGCCTCTTTGCGATCCGTTACGTCCTGGACCGTGCCGCGAAGGCTTACCGGGTTTCCTGCCGTGTCCAACTCCAGCCGCCCGCGCGTATGCAGCCAGCGCACGGCTCCATCGGTCCGGCGTACGATGCGATACTCGCTGTCGAAAGAACTGAGTTCGCCTGTGAAGTACTTGTTCAAACGCTCCGCCATCACGGCGCGGTCATCGGCGTGGACCAGCGGCCAAAGTCCGTCGAGCGTCCGGTCGTATCCAGGGCCCGTTCCCAAGATCGCATCCAGTTCGCGAGAGACCGTCCATCTTTTCCCCGGGATATCCAGCACAAAACTACCCAAACCCGCGATCTTCTGCGCCTCGTTCAGCGATTCCTCGTTTTCCCTCACCCGCATCGCAGCCCCGAAGAAATCGGTGATGTCGGGCGCAATACAGAGGAGCCCCACCACTGCCCCGCCCGGGCTGTTGATCGGGTATTTCCGGCTGTCGATCCAATGCCGGATTCCCTCCTTGTCCGGCAATTGGAGGATCTGGTTGGTGCGGCGCCCTTCGGCGAAGGCCTGCTCCTCCAGCCGGTAGCAGACATCCGCAATGACCTCCGGATAGAGGTCGTATTCGGTCTTGCCCAGCAACTCTTCCGGTTCGCGCGCGGATTCGGTCAAACTGGTCAAGGCGCGGCTGGCGGCGAGAATCACGTGGTTGCGGTTCTTGACGCAAACATAATCCCGGGTATGCTCGATGAGCGACTTGAAGTTGGCCGCCAGCGACCGGTCTCCGGGCACACGGACTTGCCTTACGTCTCGCAGAACGAGCTTCAGAAGCGGTTCCCGCTCATTCTTCCGGGGTTCCAATCGCGTGTAGTGGCATTTGAAGCAGCGAATGCGGCCATCAGCGTGGCGCAGCCTGAGGTTGACGGAGCCGGATCGGCTTTCGCCCTCGGGAGAGAACAGCGCCCGGGCAATATCGGCGTCGCCGGGGTGAATCAGGTCTTTGAATTGCGCCCTCGAGGCGAGGAACTCCTCGCGGCCGAATCCCAGCCATGCCTCGACGCCACCGCTCGCGGATCGCACCGGCAGGCCGTCAGTGAGTGTTATTAGAAGATTCGCCAGAATGAGGGGCCCTGCCACCTTTCGCGTTAACCTCTCGCACGGCGCGGCGACACCGTGCAGACTGTTTGGTAACTATTCCTAATGTAACACCCGGCCAAAGACCTTGCCCTTGAAATCTCATTGTCTGCGAGCTGCCTTTAACCTGTTAAGAGTGGCTCGAAAGTTTGGTTGTTGTCGTTTTCGTCATGATTCGAAGCGCAAGAATCGAACCCGATGTTTGCCCAACGGTCGGATGCGAACTGAAAATCTGACCAACTCCCGCCCAAGTTGTCAACCCCTCCACACCCCGCACCCAGCCCCATCCCACTCATTCCAAACACATTATTTTCTTCCCAACCTTGCCGGTTAATTCCGCCAAATCGCTAGAATAATTTTAGGTTGCAGAACGGGGCGATTCCCTCTTCTGAGGCGGAGCGGCTCGGGAACCGTGGCTAGTGCTCTGTCCCGCGTAAGAGCTTGCCATGACGTTTTTGAGAAGCACGGCTTTAGCCGTGCTGTGAAGAGCGCAAAATGAGTGCGGCTTGTGCCGTTGAGGGGCGCCTCTTCGAGAGCGATGGGGGAAAGAGTTACCAAAGACACCCCCTTCGCAGCCACCCCCTGCCTGGGGTGGCGCCAAAAGCGCGGGCAAAGCGCCCGAAAATTGGTCGTAAGTCCTTATTATTGAAGATTTTAGGATCTAACCCCTTTATTATCAATAATTTAGACTCAGTACTAAGTAGTATAAGTGATTGCAAACAAACCATTTAACCTCGAAAGAGGGAGGGGTAGGGGGGAGGGGTAACTGAAAAGTAAATGGTCTAACTCCGTGGACGGCGATGCCAATCGCCCGCGCTCCGCGGCCATGCTTTCTGCTTCTTCCACTCCAAGCTCCCGACCGGCGCCGGGAACCCCGAGCTTGACAAACTCAAGCTCCCTTTTCCTGAGAGTGTGAACGGGCCCTGGAAAAGAGGTCACCCTTTGCGCCGGTAAAGAATCTGGAAGTCGTAGCCGGGGTTGGGAGGAAACACCGCGGATACGTGGCGCAAGCGCTCGGCGAGCGCGGGCGCGGCCAGCAGCGGATACTCGCGCTCGCGCAGGTCGTGGTAGTCGAAATCCACAGCCAGCGAGAGCATATAAATGGCGAGAGCGTCGGAAAAGGAGGACTCGAAATAACCATTCCTGGCGCGCTCGTCGATGCTGTTCTGCCCGGCCTTCTGGCCGGGACGAACCTCCTGGGCGCGACGGCGCGTCTCCCACGCGTCCTGGCTGGTTTCGCCGCGCACCTGGGCCTCGGCCTGCGACCAGGCGAGCGAAGCAAAGCTATCCGGCACGCCGGCCTTCTCCACAAAGTTATGGCCCACATTGATAAAGAACTCGAATGCCAGACCGAAACGGTCCTCGACCAGCCGCGTGGAAAGAAAGACCGCTTCCATGGAGCCAAAGACCGCGTTGCGATGGCAAATGGCGCGGTCGCCGAGATCGACCGAATAGGACGGAGCGATCATGGTTTCGCCGGTGTCGGCGATGGCCAGCGGCACAAAGTAGTAGGTGCGCTGGCGCAGCGCGCCGGAGAGTGTAGCCGGCACCGCGCCCACCAGGCGCTCGAGATCTGGTTCGGAAATGCGCGTTTCGCCCCAGGAGGCGTAGTGAATCCCATTGGTCGCTTGACTCACCGTCACTTGCGTTGCGACCTTCTCCGCGTGCCACAGCTCAATCTGTGCAGAGCTTGCCATGAGTCTGTATTCTAGTGGATAGAGGTCGGAAAATGATGCAATCTGTGCACGCCGGTCGCGCCGGAGGCACGTTTTTGGGGTTTCCGCTCCAGGGCTTCGGCCTGTTTACCAGCCTGCTCCTCTCGCTGGCCACCGGCTTCTTCACCTTCTTCGTCGCCACCTTCCTGGCTATTTTCGCACTGCTGGCGTGGAACGGGCTCGGCGGGCACTCGGTGAGCTACGCGGATACTTACCTGTACGTGGGCCTTCCCGCCGGGGTGGCGGCGCTGTTTGTGGCCCTGATCGTCTTCGGCGTGCTCTGGATCCGCGCCAAACTAATAAGTTGACGGGAATTCGGCTGCGCTGCGTTTCTTCGATGGCCGTGCATTCCATCCAACTCGACGCCTTGCCCGCCAGCCGGGAGCAGGCGCGCGTGTGGTGCGCGCAGCTTGAAGACGGGGGAATCCTTTACTTTCCCCAAACGCCGGCGCCCATCCCCGCTGAGGACCTCGACTTCCTGCTGAACCAGCGGCAGAGCGGGGGGGCGATCCACAAGAACATCGCCTACAAACCGGATCGCGACCGGCTGAGCGGTTGGGATGGCAAAAGCATGAGCACTGCCGAGGTCGACCGGCTACGCGACATCATGCGGCGCTACTCGGCTGGCGTGAACGCGTTTCTGGAGGAATTTCTCGCGCCTTACCAGCGGCGCTGGCGGCTCGACTACGCCAGTTACCGGCCTATCGAGGAGGAGGGCCGCGATCTGCCGTTGCGCCGGCGCAACGACCTGCTCCATACCGATGCTTTTCCCACGCGGCCCACGCGCGGGGCGAGGATTCTGCGCTTCTTCCATAACATTCATCCCACGCGAACCCGCGACTGGGTGGTCGGCGAACCGTTCCGCCGCGTCGTAAACGAGTTTGCGCCCGCCAAGCTGGCCCTGCCGCGGAGCCGCACCGGGGCCGGCCGCGCCGCCATGCGCGTTGCCCGGGTCACCGGTCTGGCCAGCCTGGTTTCGCAGTGGAGACGCACGCCGTACGACGAGTTCATGATGCAGTTGCATAACGCCATGAAAGAAGACGCCGGCTTCCAAAGCACCTGCGCCAAGGTCTTCGTCGAGTTCGCGCCCGGCTCCAGCTGGATGGTGTATACCGAGACGGTTCCGCACGCGGTGCTGAGCGGCCAATACGCCCTGGAACAGACTTTTCTGGTGGACCCGGCCGCAATGGTGACGCCGGATTCGGCGCCCGTGGCGGTCCTGGAGAGGCTCGCGGGCGCGCGCCTGACGTGAGCCCGGTTGCGTCAAGAGGGGATCCGAACAGAGAAGGAGAGACGCGCGTTACCGCCGGCGCGCTCGTTCTCGCTGCAACTCGCGGTAAAGCTCGCTCTTCGATTGGCCCAGCTCCCGCGCCAAACGCTTGAGGGCTTCCTTCTCGTCCACGCCGTCCTGCGTCTGGAGGCGCGCCACCCGGTCGGCGATGCTTTCCGGTCCCGCCTGAGCCCGGCTCGAGAAAGCCGTCCGCGCGGGGGCTTCCACGAGCAGCGTCATCTCCCCGCGGATTCTCTCCCGGCCGGCGTATTCCCGGCGCAGCTCCGCCACGGTTCCGCGCCCGAACTCCTCATGCACCTTGGTCAGCTCGCGGGCCAAAACCACGCGCAACTCCGGCCCCCACACCGCTTCCAGATCGGCCAACGTCTCGAGAATCCGGTGGGGGGCTTCGAAAAAGATCAAGGTCTGCGCGCTTTCCCTTGTTTCGGCGGCAAGCGCCTCCAGCCGCGTGCGCCGCGCGCCGACCCTCTCCGGCAAAAAGCCGAGAAACCGGAACTCGCCCGCAGGCAGGCCCGAGGCGACGAGCGCGCTCAGCGCCGCATTGGCTCCGGGAACCGGAATCACCCGCACCCCCGCGGCAATGGCTTCGCGCACCAGCAAGACTCCGGGGTCGCTCACCGCCGGCGTGCCGGCGTCCGAAACCAGCGCGATCCGCGCGCCGCCCTTAAGCGCCTCCACCAGTTCCATCGCGCGTTGTCGCTCGTTGTGCTCGTGGCAGCTTACGGTCGGGGTCGCGATCTGATAATGATGGAGCAGCTTGTGCGTCTGCCGGGTGTCTTCGCAGGCAATATGGTCCACGCCGCGCAGCACTTCAAGCGCGCGGAGGGTGATGTCGCCCAGGTTGCCGATCGGGGTGGCCACCACATACAGGCCGGAGGCCAACGCGGATGCGGGAGGCAATTCCGGTTCGCCGGCCATCGCAGCCGTCAGTCCGCCGCTTCCTGCCGTTCCAGGCGCCGTTTTTCCGCCAGCAGCGACATCGAGCTCATCAGGTTCTGCACGCTCACAATGCCCACCACGCGCCCGCTCTCGGTGATCGGGATCAGCGCCAGTCCCTGACCGGCGGTCAGCCGCCGGATAGTAGCGCCCAGCGTGTCTTCCGGCCGCGCCACCTGGAAGGCGCGCGACATCACGGACTGGATGTAGCCATTGCCCTCGCGGCGCAGCGCGTCCACAATCCGTTGGCGGCTGACAATGCCCACCAGTTCCGGCCCGCGCACCACGGGAAAATCCTCCTGTAGTGAGTGAACGCAGCGGGCCAGCGCGTCAGCCAGCGTGTCGGAGGGCGAGAGGGTGGCAAAGTCGGTGAGCATCACCTCCCGCATCCGCACCGTATCCACCACCGATTGGAAAAAGACGCCTTGGTCCTCGATCTGCGCGCCGATCATAATGAAGAAACCGGCCAGGATCAGCCAGGGATTGTGAAGCAACAGCCCAGCCAGCAACGCCGCCAGCGCCAGCGCTTGGCCCAATCCCGTGGCGGCGCGGCCGGCCAGCGCCAAGCCGTGATCGCGCGCAAAACTGCCTCGGATTAGGCGTCCGAAATCCAGCGGGTACGCGGGCAGCAAATGCAGCAAACCCAAAAAGACCTGCATCCATACCAAGCTTCGCAGCAAGTGGCCGGCGGCTAGAAAGGGCAGCCCAAAGAGCTGGATTCCGCCGCTCGCGCCCAGAATTGCGGCCGCCAGCACCAACGCCGTGGCCCAGTTGGCGAGGGGCCCGGCGAGCGCCATGGCAAACTGGCCTGCGCCCGAATTGGCGCTTTCCTGGCTCTCCGGGTTGGCGTAAGCGAACAGCCCGCCGAAGGGCAGTAGCAGCACGGCTCGCAGCCGCAGGCCGAGCCACGCAGCGGTGAGCAGCCGGGCGGCTTCCCGCACCGCCACCGCGGCTACAAGGATGAAAAATAACCCCAGTCCGCGCTGCCAGCGGTCGGTCCCGCTGAGACCCAGAAAGACGAAGGCCAGCAATGGAAAGAATAGATGGACGCGCAACTCCACACCCATCCATCGGCCCAGGGGGATTGACCATCCACGCATAAAAACATTGTAGATGGGGGAAGGGCGAGGCGGTTCACAATTCACGACGCGCATTTGCGGGTGCATGCCCCTGCGGGGTAGCGGCCCCGGAACTGAGAACCGGAAACCTGAAATATGAACTCTGAACTGCTTTATCCTGTTGGGCGATGCGCATCATCGCCGGAACGTATCGATCGCGCTTGCTCGCAGCCCCAAAAGGCCTGGCCACGCGCCCCACAAGCGACAGGCTGCGGGAAACGCTTTTCAATGTGCTGGCGCCCAGGATCCGGGGGGCGCGATTTCTGGATCTGTACGCGGGGTCGGGGGCGGTGGGGATCGAGGCTCTGAGCCGGGGAGCGGCCCAGGTGGTTTGGGTAGAGCGTGCCGCGCCGGCGCTCAAGGTTCTTGGCGCGAATCTGGAGAAACTGGGATTGCGGGGGCGCGCACGGGTGCATGCTGGGGGTGTGGCGGCGTTTCTGCGCCGGTCGGAAGAGGAGTTCGACATCGTGTTTTTGGACCCTCCGTACGATGCACCGGGGGAGTATGAGGACACGCTGGGGTGGTTGGGCCAGTCAGAGTCCGATCCCGCGTCTCAGAAACGAAAACTGGGGCGCTCGCTCGCTGAAGGCGCGGTGGTGGTGGCTGAGCACCGGCGGAATGAGCCGCTTGCGGACCGGTATGGAGCGCTGATACACACTCGACTTCTTGAGCAGGGAGACGCGTGGCTCAGCTTCTACGCGCTATAGCACTTCTCCTTCTGATGTATACCGAAGCCGCAATCTCAAGGGTCGATTCCTTCAAAGAATCGGCGCCTTCGATTGAAGGCGCAAGGGCTACATGTGAAGGAGAAGTGTTTTAAGCGCCCTGAAGTAAGATCCTGCCCTTGCGAAAGAAGTCACGCGCGAGGCCAGTACGCACAGCTCGTAGTCCGGTGAGCCCGCCCGGTCTTATCCCTTCCAGTCTCGCTTACTTCCGGGCGGCCTTGGGCTTTTCCAGGTCTTTGGCTGCGGCGAGATGCTTTTCCAGGACCGGCTCGGCCGCTTGTGCGTAGGTCTTGATGGAAGCGTTCTGGGCGTCATCGGCTTCCTTCTTATAGACCGCGATGGCCTTGGTGTGACCGGTGACCATCTCCCGCGCAAAGCGGCGATCGAATGCCGCGCCCTTGAGCCTTGCCAGGGGGGCGATCAAGGTCCTGTAGTGCGCGGAATCGATCGCGGTAGGTACGGTAAGGCTGGCCTGTTGCGCCGCGGTCTGGAGCTGCTGGTAATCCGCGGTGTGCTCAGTTCTGAGCGTCTGACCGAAGTCCTTGACCTGCTGGGACGAAGAGGCGGTTTGCGACAGCTCGCCGAGGTTGGCCTCCACCATATCGGTTTGTCCGGCCATATCGACGAACTGCTGGTCGGTCATGGCTCCTTTGGCCCTGTGTCTGGATTGGGCGAGGGAGGGAAGCGAAGCAACGGAGAGGCAGCAAACGGCGCAGAAAAGACCTTTCATCGATTCCTCCGGATTGTGACGTGATGCGCAAAGATGCCTGATGAAGCCAACGTGCACTGGCGCGCGAAGCAGGTTGCCGATGGAAAATCATGGAAACAGAGTTACACGCGAACGCTGCCCCAAACCCGTTTCGCGCACACTGCTACGCCCGGTAGGATGCAGCTTTGTGCTTTGGCGTTTGTGGAATCCACGATTTTTCGAACGGCGGGGCGGCGTCGGGAAGGCGCGTTACCGGGCGGCGGAAACCACGGCGCCTGAGAACTCGACGGTCACCACAGTGATGTCGTCCTGCTGGCCAAAGGCGCGGGCGGCCGCTGCAATACGGTCCGCGGGCTCGCGGCTCAGTGCGCGAGTGCGCTCGAAACCGAAAAGCTCGCCCGCTTTCGACTGCGCCTCTACAACGCCATCAGAGATGAATGTGAGCCGGTCGCCGGGTTTGAGGCGAAGGGTCGCGCTTTCGTAGCGCGCCTCGGCGGCGATGCCCAGCGGCAGCGAGCCGGCGACGGGAACTTCCTGGCCGTTCAGGTACGGCGCGAGATGGCCGGCGTTGGCCAGGGTCAACACTCCGTCGGCGCTCAAATGCGCGGCCAGGCAGGTGGTGAACCCTCCCTGCAGGCGGCCCATCATGCGCGTATTGAGCGCCGTCAGCATGGCGGCCGGCGGGGACCCGTGCTCGGCCTCGGCGCGGATTGCCCCCACCAGCACAGAGACCGCCATCGCCGCCGGCAATCCCTTGCCGCTGACGTCGCCCACCACAATCGACATGCCGCCATCGCCGTCGGCAATCTGCTGGAAGAAGTCGCCGCCCACCTGTTCCGCAGGCTGATAAACAAACTCGACGGCGAATCCGGGACACGGCTCGAGCTCGTCAGGCAGCAGCACCTGTTGCACCTGGCGCGCGGCTTCAAACTCGCCGGCCAGCCGTTCCTCGCGCTGCCGCGCCAGCGTGAAGCGCCGGATGAGAAACACCAGCAGCGCCAGCAGGAAAAACAGGTGCAGCAGGGTGCCGGTCTGCACCGTGAAGGGTGGCAGCGGCAGCGGCACCTCAAAGATGCGGGGCCGGTGGGTCAAGCCCGCCTGATCAAGCACAATGGCCAGGTTGTCGGCAAAATAAAAGCCGAAGTCGAGGCCCGCCGGCAGTAAAAGTAGCCGTGCGTCGAGATTGCCCTTCCACGAGCGCGCCGCCAGCACGGCCAAAATCCACACCACCGCCGGGAGCAGACAGGCAATCTGAATCGAGGCCGAAGTGGGAGGCGAAGCCCATCCCGGCCAGTAAAGGACGGCCGGAAAGGGGCTGAAGGCGGCGAGCGCCAAAGCCGTGCGCCCGAATTTGCCCGCCCGCACCTCAAGCACGCGCGAGAAGAAACACAGCGCAGCGCAAACAATAATCGCCACCAGGACGCCGTCGGCCAGATCGTTCACCGGAACCGGCGGCCAGGAAAAGATCTGCTGGCCCACGTAGAGAGCATTGTCCACCGCTTGCGCCAGCAGCATGGCCGCGAACCATAGATACTCGCGCTCCCGTGGCCGGATGAAGAACAGACACAGAATAGCCAGCCCGACCAGCGTGGCCGTGATGCTGTAAGAATAAGAGTCCACGTAGCGGACGTTGCGCGAGAGCTGGTGATGCTCCTGCTCGACGCGCAAAAGCGCCGGGCCGCCGGCCAGTTGACCCCCGGCAAACGGCCCTCCCCCGACGTAGCTTGCCCAGATGGGTGCGTGCCAGACGCGGAGAGCCACCTGCACGGCGCGCGGTGCGCTGCCGCCGGCCGTAGTCAGCGGAAAAAGGTGGTAGCTCATCGGCGTGGAAGGAATGATCGTAGGCGGCATCTGGCCGCAACCGCCCACCAGCTTGCCGTCCACGAAGACCTGGTACGAAGTCAGGATCGGCGCAAGCAACAGCCCGGTAGGCTTTTCGCCGGCGGGAACGATTACTTTGAACCGGTACCAGGCGAATCCGCTCATTCCCGCGTAGCCTTGCGCGGCCCACGATTCGTCGCTCTTGAGCAGCGGCCAGCTCGCGTCATCGTAACCGGGCGCGGCCCACAGGGGTGATCCGTCAACCTCAGGAGACGCGCCGGGATGAAAGCGCCACAGGCCGTCGAGCGAAACCAGCGCCTCGCGCCCCTTGTCGAGGTCGAAGCTTTGGGCAGCGGCACCGGCCGGCAGTCCAATTACGCAAGCCGCCAGAATTAGTGCTGCTCGCCTTCGAAGGGAAAAACAGCGGCGAAACCGGAAATGTTGCGTCTTGCCCGACACCTGAAAAGGTCGCCGCTTCTGGCCACTCCACGGAGGGAAAACTGTCGTTGGAGGTCCCGGCTCCTTGGAGTCGCTTCGACTGAAACCTCCGGCTTGGCGATGCGCCTCTTCGGATTTCCCTGTAGAGCCCATGAACGCAGTTCCTTGGGAAAAGCAGCTTGAACAGTGGCTTGATGCTATAGCAAAGCCGGAGCCTTCCGCCGGGAAAACGAGACGGGCCACGCGCCTGGCTGCCGGATCGGAAGGGACGGTTCGAAAGCGGATCATCCCCAGGCGAATGAGACACTCGCCCGCAGCGGCGACCTTGCATGGATGCTGGCAGGGAACAGGATCTCTGGTTTCGCCTTAGAATGAGGCTGATGCATTGGAAGCGCATTTTGACCGCGGTCCTTGTCGGGGGGGTTGCGGCCGCCGCAAGGCCCCGGATGGCCGGACAGGCACCCGCCGCGCCGCATCGGGACTCCACGGCGCCCCAACTCGTCATCATCGATACCGATATCGGCGACGACATTGACGACGCTTTCGCGGTGGCCCTGGCGCTGCGTAGTCCCGAGATCCATCTGCTGGGAATCACCACTGAGTTTGGCGACACCAAGCTGCGTGCGCGCCTCCTGGACCGCTATCTGAAAGCGGTAGGCCGCACCGACATTCCCGTCGCCGCCGGCGTACACACCAAACATCGGGGCGTGTTTACGCAAGCGGAGTACGGCCGCGCGCAGCCGGCGCGCCGCTACGCGGATGCGGTCGGATTTCTGCTCAACCAGATCCGCGCTCATCCCGGCCAGATCACGCTCGTCGCCATCGGGCCCCTTTTCAATGTGCAGGCGGCCATTGCGCGCGATCCGGCGACCTTTCGCGAACTCAAGCGCGTGGTGATGATGGGTGGCAGCATCTACCGCGGCTACGACGACGCCAAGACGGGCGCGCACCGGCCTCCCGAGCCCGAATGGAATATTCGCTGCGATCCGGCGGGAGCCCGCGCGCTGCTCGATTCCGGGGTTCCGGTCTACATGATGCCGCTCGATTCGACCCAGATCCACTTCGGGCCGCCGGGGCTCGATGGGGTCGTGCGCCACGGCTCGCCCCTTACCGATCAGTTGGCTTTGCTGTACCAGGAGTGGTCGGCCGCCACCGGCCGGCCAATCCCAACCCTTTTCGATCCAGTCACGGTAGCTTTTATTCTCCGGCCGGAACTGTGCCCGGTGACCCCCATGAGCTTGCGGGTCGACAAAAAAGGGGACACGCTTCCCGTGGAGGCGCCGGCGAAGGATACATCTTCTTTTGACGCTGAGGTCTGCCTGCAATCGAACGAGGCCGGTTTTCGCGAGCTCTTGCTCCGCCGCATTGCCCCGGAAAACGGGCCCTGAGGCCGCCGCAGCGAAACCAGCGATCCGCACCGCCGGCTGGCTGCTTTTGGCGGGTAATTCCCTCGCCATGTGGGCCATATCGCTTCGACGTCCATTGACAGTGGTGAGGAAATGGAGAAAAAATGGCGGGTCGAAGCGATTCGATTCCGCTTCGCGCCAGTTAAGGGAGGGAATGTGAAAAGCGCAATGATTATGAGAGGATTGGCAGTCTTGGCTTGGTTGAGCGCGGGACTCATGGTGGCCGGGTGCAAGTCGAACCCGCCCCTGACTCCAACTGACGCGCGGACTCAGATTCAGGCCAAGTATGACGCAACTCCAGCCCAACCAGTCACTATCATCTTGGGCAACGCGGGCATGGCCCAGGGCATTTTAGACAAATACTGGGTAGAGACCAAGAGGTATCCGAACGGCTATTGGGGAGATTTCACCTTGACGCCCGATGGAAAAAAGGTCGTCAAGCTGGCCGGCGGAGGGGATGTGATCCAGTGGCGCCCCGACAGTCCCACTGATAAACAGTTTACGGTGAACATAACTACTCTCGTTTCCAACCATCTCAGGGCCGTCAATGTGAACAATGTTCAAAGCGACGGCACAGGGGGTATGACTGTCCAGTACACCGAAGCCGAGAACCTAGACGGAATGCCCGGTCCTTTGCAGGATATTGCGCACGAGCCCGGCAACCGACTCACGAGCCAACGCACGGCCGATTTCACCTACGCGGATGGGAAATGGACGCTGCAATCGATCGAATAACGCGCCTTCGGGGCTCGGGTTTCCCGAAGTCCCGGGGCGCTTAACCAGGGTGAACGAGAGGCCGGGTGAATAACAGGGCTGACCCTGGGCGGCATCACCGCCGGCGGGGTGCATCGGGTTGACCCCAGGGGCTTTTCCTGTTAAGGTAAAAAGGTTCGCAAGAACGCGCTCTCTGTGTGTTTGGAGCGTCGGGGCGCGTACGGGAACCGGTCCCGGTGGGCCGGCTCCGGAGGTCAGGCGAAGTTGGCCGACCGTTCAACCCCTCGAACGTGCTCTCATCTTGCGGAGGGCAGCCGGGGCCCCAGTGACAGATTTTCGTCAATGGGTGCAGAGACAAATCGCATCGGTGCCCGCGCGTTCCCCACCTGGAGGGCTATGCGGGCCGGAAACGGCGAAACGGAGTTGGCTTTGCCCGACCTGTGGGGCAAACGACCAGCCACCGTCCCGATTCTCGTCTGAGATTGGAACGAAGACAGACGCGAAGCAGCAACCGTTGGGCTTCTGTGCGCTTGTACGGCCGAAGAGGGCGTCCAAGACCGGAGCGGCCCGAAGGGCGCGCGCGGCTGGCGAAATGAGAAGTTCGGCTTAAGCAGCAAGGAGTTCCGGTTTGCCTACGTTTAATCAGCTTGTCCGCAAAGGGCGCACCGCCCCCCGTTACAAAACGGCGTCGCCGGCCTTGCAGGCCTCGCCGCAGCGCCGCGGCGTGTGCACACGCGTGTATACCCAAACCCCAAAGAAACCGAATTCGGCCCTCCGCAAGGTGGCCCGTGTGCGGCTCACCAACGGGATCGAGGTCACCACCTACATTCCCGGTATCGGTCATAACTTGCAGGAGCACTCGATCGTGCTCATCCGCGGCGGCCGCGTCAAGGATCTGCCCGGCGTGCGCTATCACGTGGTGCGCGGAACGCTGGATTCGGTAGGCGTGGCGAACCGCAACCAAAGCCGGTCGAAATATGGAGCCAAGCGCGCCAAGGGTGGCGCGGCAAAGAAGTGAAAGCAGCTTCTAGCTGCTAGCTCCTAACTTCAAGCTTATGGTGTTAGAGCAGGCCGGGACGGTTTCCTCGCGCAGGGGATGGGACTAGGAGCCAGAGGCTAGAAGCTAAAAGCTGTTATTTGAGGATTTATGCCGAGAAAAGGACACATTGCGAAGCGGGAAGTGGCGCCGGATCCGGTCTATGCATCGACGCTGGTGACCAAGTTTGTGAATTCGATGATGTGGGGCGGTAAGAAGTCGACCGCCCAGGCCATCTTTTACCAGGCCATGAAGAACCTGGAGGAAAAAGGCGGCGGCGATGACGCGCTGAAGCTCTTTAAGAAGGCGGTCGAGAACTGCAAGCCGCTGCTCGAGGTGAAGACCCGCCGCGTGGGCGGCGCCAACTACCAGGTGCCGATTGAGGTCAATCCCGACCGGCGCACCTCGCTGGCCATCCGCTGGCTGATCACCTATGGGCGCAGCCGGGGCGAGAAGGGCATGACCGACAAGCTGTCCAACGAGTTGCTGGACGCGGCTAACGGGCGCGGCGCGGCCATGAAGAAGAAGGAAGACGTCCATCGCATGGCCGAGGCCAACAAGGCCTTCGCCCATTACCGCTGGTAGCGGAAGAGTGGTCTGTGATCAGTGGAGACTGATCATTGATTCACGAGCGCCTCAAGCAATTCGGGATTTTACTGGCCACTGATCACTGACCCCTGATCACTGGCAATTAACCGCGGGCCAGGAAGCGCCCGCAAAGGATTTGGCTGTGGCACGCACTATACCGCTGCATCGTTGCCGGAACATCGGCATCATGGCGCATATCGACGCCGGAAAGACGACAGCGACAGAGCGCATCCTGTTTTACACCGGCATCACGCACCGCCTCGGCGAAGTGCATGAAGGCACGGCGACCATGGATTACATGGAACAGGAGCAGGAGCGCGGCATTACGATTACTTCCGCCGCCACCACCTGCATGTGGCGCGACGAACGCATCAATATCATTGACACCCCCGGCCACGTGGACTTTACCGCTGAGGTTGAGCGCAGCCTGCGCGTGCTCGACGGCGCGGTTGCGGTCTTTGACTCCGTGGCCGGCGTGCAGCCGCAAACCGAGACCGTGTGGCGGCAGGGCGACAAGTACAAGGTCCCGCGCATCTGCTTCGTCAACAAGATGGACAAGAACGGGGCCGATTTCGAGCACGTGCTCGAAACCATCCGCAAGCGCCTGGGCGCGCGGCCCGTGGCGTTGCAGATTCCCGTGGGCGCAGAGGCCAACTTCAGGGGGGTCGTCGACCTCATTGAGATGAAGGCCATCGTCTGGCAGGATGAGACGCTGGGTGCGCAGTTCACCGTCGAGCCCATTCCCGTCGAGCTGCAAAAGAAGGCCGAGGCTTTCCGCATGCAGTTGATCGAGGTCATCGCCGAGAACGACGACTTGCTGCTCGAGAAATTCCTCGAAGGCGAAACCCCCTCCATCGAAGAACTGAAGGCCGGCATCCGCCAGGCCGCCATCGACCTCAAGGTTTTCCCCGTCATTTGCGGCTCGGCGTTCAAAAACAAGGGCGTCCAGACCCTGCTCGACGCGGTCGTCGATTATCTGCCCAGCCCACTCGATAAGCCTCCCGTCGAAGGCATTGACCCCCGCCATCCCGGCAAGATCCTCGCCCGCAAGCCCGACGACAACGAGCCGCTCTCGGCGCTGGGCTTCAAGATCATCAACGACCCTTACGGCAAGCTGGCGTTTGTGCGCGTCTATTCCGGCTCATTGAAGACCGGCGACACTGTGCTGAACCCGCGCACCGGCAAGACCGATCGCATCGGCCGCCTGGTCAAGATGCACGCAAACAAGCGCGAAGACGTGACCGAGATCTGGGCCGGCGACATCTGCGCCTGCGTGGGCTTGAAGGACCTGAAAACCGGCGACACGCTCTGCGATCCGCACCATCCCATCGCCCTCGGCGCCATCACCTTTCCCGACACCGTGATCTCGGTCGCCATCGAGCCCAAAACCAAAGCCGATCAGGAGAAGATGGGCATCGCCCTGGCGCGGCTGGCCGACGAGGACCCAACCTTCAAGGTGCGCACCGACGAAGATTCCGGCCAGACCATCATCAGCGGCATGGGCGAACTGCACCTCGAGATTCTCGTGGATCGCATGCGCCGCGAGCACAAGGTCGAAGCCAATGTCGGCGAGCCCAAAGTGGCCTTCCGCGAAACCATCCGCAAGCATGCCGAGGCCGAGGGAAAGTACATCCGCCAGACCGGCGGCTCGGGTAACTACGGCCACTGTAAGCTGCGCGTCGAGCCCAACGCGCCCGGCGCCGGCTACGAATTCGTCAACGACATCAAGGGCGGCGTGGTGCCCAAGGAGTACATCAAGCCCATCGACCAGGGCGTTCAGGGCGCGATGGAACTGGGCATTCTGGCCGGCTTTCCGGTAGTGGATGTGAAGGTCACGCTCTTCGACGGCAGTTATCACGAAGTGGACTCGAACGAAATGGCCTTCAAGTTCGCCGGCTCGATCGCCTTCAAGGAAGCAGCCAGAAAGGCCTCACCGGTGCTGCTCGAGCCGGTGATGGCGGTCGAAGTCACGGTGCCCGAGGAGTTCATGGGCGTGATTATCGGCGATATCAACTCCCGCCGCGGCCGGATCGAAGGCATGGAACACGCTGGCGGATCGCAGGTGATCAAGGCCATCGTGCCCCTCAAGGAGATGTTCGGATATGTGAACGACATTCGCTCCTCCACGCAGGGACGGGCGTCGTATTCGATGCAGTTTGCGCGCTACGAAGAGGCGCCGCGCATGATCGCCGACGAAATCATCGGCCGCGCGCAAGGAAAGTAAAGCAGTGGTCAGTGATCGGTGGTCAGTTAGGACGTCGACAGGATGAGTTGATACGGGCCGGTGGAAGATGATGGGAACCAATCGCTGAGCACGGTTCACGGATTCACCGGTTTTGTGGGGCTGGAGCCGGATCGCCGGCGCCCCTGGTGGTAACAGGCAGTACAAGCGATGAAAGGGATTCAAAACTTTTATGGCGAAGGAAAAATTTGATCGCAGCAAGCCGCACGTGAATGTAGGCACGATCGGTCACATCGATCACGGCAAGACCACGCTGACGGCGGCCATCACCAAGGTGTTGCAGAAGCACAACCCGAAGATTGTGTTCCGTTCGTTCGATTCGATCGACAACGCGCCCGAGGAGCGGGAGCGGGGCATCACCATCGCCAC
>JASHTU010000440.1 GCA_030040395.1 Acidobacteriaceae bacterium | reverse complement strand
CGACGCCAATCGCGAAAACAAGGAGCGCGCCGCATGAACCAGCACGCGCGCAAAGGCCGCATCAGCCACGACCGCTGGCTGGTCTCCTACGCCGATTTCATCACCCTCCTGTTCGGGTTCTTCGTGGTGCTCTACGCCTTCGCCAAGGCCGACCAGAAGAAACAGGTTCAGGTTTCCGCCGCCATCGACGCCGCTTTCCGCTCCCTGGGCTTTTTCCCCGCAACCGCGCGCCATCCCTCCCAGGGAGCCGCGGGCGGCGCGGAACCGGCGGCGATGCCCATGAACATCGTCATGGGTGAAGACCTGCTCGCTCCGGCGCAGGTCAAAAACGATCTCGAACGCATCCGCGGCGAAATGACCCAGACCCTGTCCAATCAGGTGGCCTCGCACACCGTGTCGATTCAGATGGGCCGCGGCGGTCTCGTCATCAGCCTCCGCGAGGCCGGCTTTTTCGACTCCGGCTCCGCCACTCCCAAACCCGAGGCCCTCCCCACGCTGCGCCGCATCGCCGCAGTGCTCGGCCGCACCGCTTACGACGTGCGCATCGAGGGCCACACCGACAACCTTCCCATCCACACCAGCCAGTTCGACTCCAACTGGGAGCTCTCCACGGCCCGCGCCACCCACATCGCGCGCCTCTTCCTCGACCTCAACGCCATTCCCCCCCAGCATCTCTCCGCCGCCGGTTACGCCGAGTTCCATCCCGTGGCCAGTAACGACACCCCCGAAGGCCGCGCCGAAAATCGCCGCGTCGACCTCGTCATCGTGCCCCGCACCCAGATCGACTTCGCCGCGCCCGGCTCGCCCCCCTCCACGAACGCCTGGCGCAAAATTACCGACGAATAGGCGAGTCAGCAAGTCAGCGAGTCAGCAGGTCGGCGAGTCAGCGATTCAGCAAATTGCAGGTCAGCGAACGGTCAGCTCGCGCACCCCCTGGAAGAAGCTTGACCGAACAGGTGGATGGGATCGTGGTTTGTCAAATGGGGCTGCAGTGCGCACGATTTACCCGCCAAAGGTACTCTTGACGCTGTGCGACATTGGCTAACTTGCTGACTCGCTGACTCGCTGACTCGCCGACTCGCCAACCCGCCGTCACTCCACCCCCAGCACCTTCACAATCACCCGCTTTCGCCGCTGGCCGTCGAACTCGGCATAGAACACCCGCTGCCAGGTTCCCAGGTCGAGCTTGCCGTTGGTCACCGGCAGCGTGGTTTCGTGGTGCAGCAGTAGCGACTTCAAATGCGCGTCGCCATTATCCTCACCGGTGCGGTGGTGCCGGTAATCAGGACGCGCGGGCGCCAGCTTCTCCAGCCACTCGCCGATGTCCTCAATCAATCCGCTCTCCAGGTCGTTCACGTAAATCGCCGCCGTAATGTGCATCGGCGAAACAAAGCACAATCCATCCTTCACCCCGCTGCGCTCCACAATCCGCTCCACCTCGTCGGTGATGTGCACCATTTCCCGCCGTTTGCGGGTCTCAAATACCAGATACTCCGTATGACTCTTCATGTCTTCTCCAAAATACAAGCCCCCCAGGGCGCCGATGACTATCGAAGCCCCAGGCTGCGCCAAAGCCGGCTATCCATGGGTGAGTTCGTACAAGGTCACTGCCAGGGTGGCGAAGATCAGCAAACTCCAAAAAGCCAGCACGCTGATGCGATTCCAGGATCGGCTCGCAAAGTGCTGCCATCCACCCGGATCCGATTCTTCGGAGAAGGCGAGCTCGACTTTTCCGAGGTAGCGGGCCATAGCGCTAAAAAGCCTGAAATTACCGAACGCACGGATGGCGCCGAGCATTGCGAAGAGACAAGGGAAGAGCCACGCCCACCGAGGAACGGCCTGCCGCTCATGGAAAAGCCAGGCAATCGAAATTCCGATAGCGACCACAACATTACGTTCCAGAGCGCGAGCGGACTGGATGGTAATTTCGATTTCCCTGCGGAGAAATTCATATTCCTTGAGGTAGAACTCCCCCGATTTTTCCTGATGGTTCCTCGGTGTTCGCACCCGCTCAATGGCGAAGTCATCCCCTTCCTGGAGACCGAAAAATATGAGGGCTGATCTGATTCGCGATTTCCGCTGCTCGGTCATGATTGGCCCAAATCTTAACACGGCTCATCTGCTGCGAACCGACTAACCGGTCCCGCTTATCCTAACCATAGCCGTGAAACCCCGCCGTCCTCCCTCTGCTCCGCAACGTCTCCGCCGCATGCACGACCGTCTCGCAGCAGCCTACGGGCCACAGCACTGGTGGCCGGCGCACACCCCATTCGAGGTCATTCTCGGCGCCTATCTCACCCAAAACACTTCCTGGCGGGCCGTCGAGCGCTCGCTCGCCAACCTGCGCGCCGCCGGACCGCTCACCCCTGACGGCCTGCGCGCCCTCCCACTCGACAAACTCCGCCGCCTCATCCAACCCTCCGGCTTTTATATGCGTAAGGCGCCCGCCCTCAAGGCCTTCGTCGCCATGCTCGACCGCGAATTCTCGGGCTCGCTCGAAATCCTCGCCGCCACACCCACGCCCCAACTCCGCCGCCGTCTCCTCGCCTTGCCCGGCGTTGGAGCCGAGACTGCTGACGCCATCCTCCTTTACGCTCTTGGGGCTCCCGTTCCCGTGGCCGACGAGTACCTGCGCCGTATCGCCGAGCGCCACCAACTCCTCGAGAAACCGCCCGGCGCCGCCCGCCTCGCTTACGACGCCCTCACCGATCTCACCCGCCGCGCCTTCGCCTCCGACCCCGCCGTCCGCCAGGCGCAACTCTTCAACGAATTCCACGCCCTCACCGTCGCCGTCGGCAAAGCCCACTGCGGCCGCGTTCCGCATTGCGAAGGCTGCCCGTTAGCCGCCGACCTGCGCCACGTAAGCCAGGGCGCCGACACCGACCACCGACCCCTGACCCCTGATCCCTGACGCCTGACCACTGATCCCTGATCCCTGACCCCTGACCCCTGACCCCTGACCCCGTGCAGGCGTAATCTGATTGCATCATGAGCCCATCTTCTCAACAGCCTCAAGTCAATCTGGCCCAGACTCCCGATTACCGGGAGTCCTACGCCAACAGCGTGCAAGTGCGGGTGAGTGTCTGGGATTTTCAACTCATCTTCGGCTTGGCGGCCAGCGAAAGCCCCGATCAGGTGACCATCCGCAACCATCAGGCGGTCTTCTTGAGCCCCCAGCAGGCCAAGGCGCTCTGGAACATCCTCGGCCAGAACATCGCCCAATACGAGCAGGCCTTCGGTGCGCTGAACCTCGAGCCCAAGAGCCAGAACTTTCCCCAGGGGCCCGTCAATTGAAATCAGGAATTTCCGCGATTCCATCGCGAAACCACACACGGGGCGTCTCGGAGCCAATGCGGCCAAGTCGGCGCGACCCAAAGACCGGGGCCCCAGGCGACAGGTCTTTGTCCATCAGGTGGGAGCAGCGGCGACCTTCTATGATGTCGCGCGACGCAGTGTCTCGGGTTTCACCATAGGAGCGTCTCCTTGCGCTTGAAGCGATTTCTGAATCCCTGGCCGGATGCGCCGCTGCCGATCTGGATGATCTTCCCCGTCATCTTTGCAGCGCTCTACGCCAGCCATTTCACCCTCCTTCGCGTTCCCTATTATTGGGACGAGGCCGGCTACTATATCCCCGCCGCCTGGGATTTCTTCCGCACCGGCTCGCTCATTCCCATCACCACCGTCTCCAACGCCCATCCACCGCTGCCCAGCATTTATCTGGCCCTGTGGTGGAAGCTCTCCGGCTTTTATCCAGAAGTTACCCGCGAGGCGGTGCTCATGGTGGCCTCGCTGGGGTTGCTTGCTGTCTGGCGCCTCTCTATCCGCCTCGTCGGTGTGCTCTCGGTGGCTTTCTGGACCGTCCTGCTCACCGGCCTCTATCCCATCTGGTTCGCGCAGAGCTCCCTCGCGCACGCCGACATCTTTGCCGCCGCCTGTTCGCTTTGGGGTCTGGTGTACGCGCTGCCTTGCCGCAACCGGAGGCCGGTGATCGCCGCGCTCTGGTTCTCCGCCGCCGCCTTGTGCAAGGAAACTTCCATCGCCATCCCCCTTACCCTGGCCGCAATCAATCTGGTCGAAAGCGTTCGCCGCGCTCCGCCCGCGCGTTTCCGGCTCTGGCGCCAGGCCGCTTGGCTCTC
>JASHTU010000439.1 GCA_030040395.1 Acidobacteriaceae bacterium | reverse complement strand
CCCATGGCATGGCTGTCGATGCGCACGACAATGTGTGGCTCTGCTTCAACGCCCTGGCCGTGGTTAAGGAAGTGAGCCCCGACGGAAAACTCCTGAAGACCATCGGCGTGAGCGGCCATCGCGGCGATTGGGATGAAGCTAAGGGCCAGCGGTTGCTATGGCAGCCGGTCATGATCGCCTTCGCTCCCAATGGCGATATGTACATCGCTGAAGGGCATGCAAACGAAAGTCCCAATGACACCGATTCCGGCGATCCCACCAATAAGTCGGGAGCGGCCCGCATCCTTCACTTCGACAAAGACGGCAACTTTGTCAATCAGTGGTACGGAGACAACATGGGCCCCGGCCACTTTTACAATTCACACGCAATCGCCATCGATCCACACAATGGCGACGTGTGGATCGGCGACCGTGAGGAATACCGCATCGTTGTCTACACGGCAAACGGCGTTTTCCGCAAGACCTTTTCAATGCGTAACCTGGTGTGCGCTTTGAATTTCGACCCCGAGGGGAATCCCTGGATGGCGAGCGGCCAGGACGGCCAGTTCCTCAAGCTCGATCGCGACGGTCGTGTGCTGGGAGCGGTTGGTAATGGCATGGGCATTGGAAAGGGCCAATTCATCGAGGCGAGTTACTGGGTCTTCGATAAGAACGATAACTTGTATGCAGGAGACACAAGCGTTGGCCGAATCACGGAAATGCTCGCGCCCGGACGTTAAGGCGAAACCAGAGATACTGCATCCCGCGAGGTCTCATGCAAGGTCGCCACTCCTTGAGGTCGCGTCGACTTAATTGCGTGGCTCCGAGATATACCTTCTCTGGTTTCGCTATAGCTGCGAATGACAGCGCTCGGAAATGTGTTGAGCAGGAGGCGGAGAAGCGCGTGAACCCGCGGTTCTGAACCTTGACCGGGCTGTGAGGTCCGGTTCTCAAGGAGGAATCTGACGGGTTTATCCACGCTTCGCCCCCCTCCCCCCTATTTCCGTGAACAAATATCCTGTTATCAGCGGGTTGCGCGGGTTGCTGCGTCGCAAATATCTCATAACTCAGAGTAGGGGGCGCCTGCACAGGTAAGCGGCCAATCCGGTTCTCGGCCAAGAATCTTCCATCCTCGCTCAAACTGGATCTGCAAGATGGTGCTGCGCTGGACGGCTTCGGCCTTTCTCAGAACAGAGAAGCGATTCAATCGCATCATGGGCCATCGCGATTTCTGGGCCCTGGAAGCGATCCTCAACCCCGCTGCGACCGCCAGCCACAGGCGGCGTAGTAACATCAACCCAACCGCCGCTCAGGTACTTTCAACTGGCGGAGGAACATGCTCCTTCAAAGAGGGCCAGGTTTTTTGCGATTTTTACAACCTTTCACGATTTTTGCCCCATTTTGAGGCTGCCTGCGACTGCAAGCGGCGGGCAGCGGCTGGAACCAGAAGCGGTCGTAACCGCCGCGGAATCAGCAGAATAGAAACGTAATAGCTTGCTGGTAAGAGGGATGGAAAGGTGCCTGGCGCCGAGTTCCCCCTCCGCGCCAGATTCTTGGAACAAGTTGCCCAACGTTGCACATGGGAAAAAGCCGCTTTTCCAACGAGCCTCCGGAGCGTAGGCGATTGCCCAAAAGATCAATTGAAAAAATCGACTGAAAAACTTGCGGGCCGCATTTTTCGGGATTCGCCGCAGCCGGCTCGAAGAGACGTGGATCGCAAAAAGAGGAGAAATGGATTTGCCCGGGGTCACACCTGTTCGCATTGCGCTTACAACATGCTTCCTTCTATTTCTCGCTTGCCGGAGCTTGTGCGCGCAGGACAACTACGAGATTCAGGTCTATCCTTCCGAAACCATGACTCCCGGCGTGTTGCTGACCGAGTTGCATAGCAATTACACGGTGGAGGGCGGCACCACGAGTCAATATGGGATGGCGCCCACGCAAGGGCAGGAGCACGAGACAGTCGAGTTTACTCAGGGCATTAACAACTGGTCGGAAGTCGGGTTTTACCTTTTTACCGAGGAAAAGAACGGAACCGGCGTGCAATGGGTGGGCGACCACATCCGTCCCCGCGTGCGCGTCCCGCCGTCGTGGCGTTGGCCGGTTGGCGTCAGCCTCTCGAATGAGATCGGCTATTCTCGCGCCGCCTACGCAAACCCCACGTGGACCTGGCAGATCATGCCCATCGTCGACCAGTCGATTGGCAGATGGTACTGGTCAGTGAACACCACCATGAACTGGGGCATCCATCCTGTTTCTCTGCCCCCTGGAACCCCAAAATCGCAAGTGCAGTATTACTACCGCGATGTTTCGCCTCATGGCGTCACCTTTGGTCCGGCGGCCACCGTCACCTATCAGCCCAAGCGGGTTTTTAACTTCGGCGTTGAATATTACGGATATTGGGGCGAGTTCGGCCACTTCGTGAATCTGCACAATCAGCAGCAGCAGTTTTTCCCCGTGGTGAATCTTTTTGTTTCTTCCAAATGGGAGATCAACTTTGGCGCCGGCTGGGGCGCCACCGCGTCCACCGACCATCTAATTGTGAAGGCAATTGTGGGCCACTACTTCGACTGGAGCCATCCGCACCTGCGCCAATTGTTGCCTCACTAGAGCCTGTTATGAACCCACTGCCTGGCGCAATTGCCGGAATCCCGGAGTAACGGGAAGCGCCGCAATCAATTTGCGCGTGTATGCGCGCCCCGGGTCGGTAAACAGGTCCGCCGTCTTGCGGCACTCCACAATCTCTCCCTGGTCCATCACCGCTACCCGCTGGCTGATGGCCGCCACCGAGAGAAGATCGTGTGAGATATACAGGATGCCGATGCCCAGTTTGCGGCTCAGCGTGGAAAACAGTTCGAGAATCTCCGCCTGCGTAATGATATCGAGCGCGCTCGTCGGTTCGTCGGCAATGAGCAGTGGCGGATGGTGCAACACCGCCATGCCGATGAGCACCCGCTGCGCCTGGCCCACGCTCAGTTCGGCGGGGTAGCGGCGCAGAAAACCCTGGTCGGCCGGGAGACTTACATTTTCCAGCGTTTCAAGCACCGCCCAAGCGCATTCCTCGCGCGTAGAACGGCGGTGAACCCTCCAGGCTTCCTCCAACTGCGCCCCAATCCGCAGCGCCGGATTGAGCGCCGACATCGGGCTTTGCAACACCAGCGCGATCT
>JASHTU010000438.1 GCA_030040395.1 Acidobacteriaceae bacterium | reverse complement strand
TCTCTCGCCTGCGCGCTGGTTCCTTGCGCGCCCCCCTGCCACGCCGAATCCACTGCTCACCTCGAACGCCATGCGCGCAAGGTCCAGAAGAAGCTGGCCAAATTTGCGCCCGGCAAATATCTTCACCTCGTCTTCCGCAACGATACCGAGAGTTACGGCGCCCTCGGCGCGCTCTCGCCGGCTTCGTTCCGCTTCACCAACGCGGACACCAACACCACCGCCACCTACGAGTACGCCGACGTAAACAGGATTAGGACCGATAAGGAGTACATCGGGGAAGGCACCGCGCCGGAGCGGCATATTCGTCACCTGGTTCCCATCCTTATTGGCGCCGCCGCGGCCGGGGGAGCCGCGGCTTACCTCGCGATGCGCTAGCTCGGGTTGCCCCGGGCAGTGGCATGGATGCGTACACCTTTGCCCCCAAGGTCGAGTCGTTCCGGCGAGCGGACTCAGCGCCCGCCGAAACGCCAAGAAGCCGCTGCAAGAGTGTCCGATATTCCTTTGTTCTTCCATCCGAAAATAACGGTGTGTCTTCAAACGGCTACGCCGACTTGGAACCCGTAACCCACTGAAAGCAGGCCGGGCTTTTCCAGAATGGGTGGAGAGGGTTCATGCGCCTGCTCTGTCCACTACACCGCCGAGCCGGCGGCCTCCAGGTGCGGCTTTCCGAGCGCCCCACCCACCGGCGCCTCGTGGCCAAAAGCTGCATGGGAAGCAAACTGAGTGAGAAGCTGCTCCCAGTCCGCCTCGGCGCCACAGAGCGCCCGGCGGCGCGCCAGGTGCGCCGAGATGTGGGCCACCGCAAAGCTTACGCCGTGCAAATTGCGCTCGCGCCGTACTCCCGGAATCTCCCTGGGATACGGCGGTGCGCTGAACACCATTTTGCCCTCGCGTTCCGTGCAGCCGAACCATTCGCGGGGGCAATCCGCATCCGCGGTCACGCCAATGGTTCCGGGCATGCATCCCGGCAGCATCGGCTGGCCGTTCATCTCGTAGGCTGACACCAGCGCAACCCCCGCCGCCTGCACCCGCTCCAAAGCGGCCGCAAACGCCGCCCGGTGCGCCGGGTTCATGGTTCCCAGGCTCAGGTTCACGATCTGAATCTCGTTGTCCAGGCACCAGTCGATCGCCCGCATCACCCGCCGAATGCTGGTCGTCAGGCTGCGATCGAACACGCGCACCGCGTACAGTTCGGCCGCTGGTGCCAGTGCGTGGATCAGCGCCGCGATCGCCGTGCCGTGTCCCAGGCAATCTACGAACTCGGGAAGATAGCCGTCGGTCTCCACCGTGATTCCGCCGGCAATCCCGCCCACGTGCGGATGATCCACGTGCACCCCGCTATCCACAATGCCGATGCGGATCGCCCCGCTCATACCGCCTCACCCGCGGCCGCCAGTCCCACCGCCTCCGCCGCGTTCCGCCGCGCAAATTGAAAATCCCCAACCGCCTGCTCCATCACCCTTCCATCCTCGATCGCAATCGTCATGTCCGCCATCTCCGCCAGCGCCAGCCGGTGCGTAATTACGATCGCCGTCCGTCCGCGCAGCGCTCGCGCCAGCTCTCCCGCCACCGCCGCCTCGCAATCCACATCCAGCGCCGCAGTCGGCTCGTCCATGATGATCAGCGAAGGATTGCGCAGCATCGCCCGCGCCAGCGCAATCCGTTGCCGCTCCCCTACTGAAATCGTCACGCCCCGCTCGCCCAGCACCGTCTCATACCCGTCCGCCAGCGACTCAATGAACTCGTCGATCCGCGCCATCCGCGCGCACGCCCGGATCTCCTCGAGCGTAGCCCCCGGCCGCCCATAGGCAATGTTTTCCCGAATGCTCCCATGAAAGAAAAACGGCGTCTGCTCCACCAGCGCCACCTGCCGCCGCAAATCCTCAAGCGCCAGCTCGCGAATGTCCACGCCATCCATGGTCACCGCGCCGCTATCGGGATCGAAGAACCGCACCAGCAGATCCGCGATCGTGGACTTCCCTGCCCCGCTCGGCCCCACAATCACGCACAGCCTTCCCGCAGGAACCCGGAACGAAACGTCCGTCAGCACCGGCCGGTTTTGCGAATAGCGAAACCAAACCCCGTCCAGCCTCACTTCTTCGCGCACCCCGTCAAACGCCTGCGCAACGGGCGACTCCACTACCTCGGGCTTGATATCGAGAAGCGAAAACACCCGTTCCAGCGACACCCCGCCCGTCAGTAAGTTGGTGTAAGTCCCCATCATGGCCTGCACCGGTGAAAGCAGGCGCAAATGGTAGGCCATAAACGCCACCAGCGCACCGATCGTCAACTGCCCCTCGATGACCAGCCGGCCGCCGTAAAGAAACACCGTCGCCGTGGACACCGTTAGCACCGTTCCCGGCGCCGCGCTCGCCAAAAACGCCAGGAACTGCATGCGCAACAGGGCTTCGATGAAGTTGTTGTTGTGCCTCTCGAAGTTCTCCGCTTCACGCCGTTCATTGGCCGACGACACCACCAGCCGGATGCCCATTAATGTCTCGATCAGAAAGCTACCCAGGTCGGCGCTGCGCTCGCGTAGCGTTCTGGTGCGCGCCGTCAAACGCGCTTGAAAATGGCGCAACGCCAGCCCGCCAAACGGCAACAGCGCCAGACTCACCAGGCACAACCGCCAGTTCAGCCAGATCATGATGGCGACGCTACCCACCAGAAAGAGCACATTGGAAAGCACGCCCAGCAGCGTATCCGAGCACACGCGCTGCACTTCGCCCACATCGTTATTCAGGCGCGAAACAATGTCGCCCAGCTTGCGGCTCGCGAAAAACCGCGGCGACAGCCGCTGGAGATGACGATAGACCGCCAGGCGCATGTCGAAGAGCGACCGCGCCGAAAAATGAATATAGAGATAACTCGAAGCAATCGAGACCGCGGAAGTAACTACCGTAAGCGCCACGGTCAGCAGCGCGATCCCTTCCAGCACTTTCATGTTACGGCGCATCAACGCGTCGTCGATAAGCCACCGCGAAATATAAGGTTGCAGCAGGCTCAACCCGGTAGAGAGCAGCCCCAGCGCCGCCACCGCACACAACGACCTCCAATAAGGCGTCAGCCAGCGGAGCACCCGCCGATATTGAGCGAACGGAATCGACGCCGCGTAAGCGGAAGCCGATTCGAGATGGGCGTTCGCGTTTGCCAAGGATTCACGAGTTGCCGCGCCCCAGGTTCGGCGCCTGGTTTCTTTTGCGCCTCACCCTGGGTCCACGCTTAACCTGACCGGAACCAAGCCATGCCTGAAAAAATTAGTCATGGTCGGGCATCACAATGAGATTCGAAGTCGTGTCGCCTTCTAAGTCGATGTCTTTCACCATCTCCAAAGTCTTGGCGTCGTACTCTTCAATCTGGAAGCCGGCGTTGTAAATCAGTAGCTTGGTCCCGTCCGCGCTCATGCCAAAGTTAAACCGGGTGCGGCCGGTAAACTGCTTCTTGGAGATGATCTGCTTCGTCTTCATATCGAAGACCCAGAATTCCGTAATGCGGTTCCCGTTGTATCCGTTCACCACCGCCGTGTATCCCAGCGTCCGGTCGGGGTTGAGCATCAGCGGCGAAAGCATCGCCGTAGTCACCGGACCAATGGGTGTTAGATCGTAAGAAACATTGGAGAGATTGATCTCGGCGATGCCGAACGTCTCCCGGTGCACAAAGGGATCGGTGGAGCGGAACAGCCCGATCGCCTTGCCCGGATCCTCGTTGGGATCGTCCTCAATGCTGAAGGAAAGATCTTCCATGTCCGGATTCGTGGGCCGCTGCAGGTCGATCGTCTTCACCAGCTTGAAGTCTGAAGTATCAAAAACCTGGATGCCTTCGTTCCTGAAGAGATAGAGATACTTTCCGTCTGGAGACACCTTCATGGAGCCGCGATAACCCGGCGACGATTCGCCTTTGGGCAGATCGGCGCTGCGCGCTATCCCCTTGGCCTGGAGATCGATGACCACCAACTGCGGCTGGGAAACGTCATAGTAATCGATCTGTTTGGTCACCGTCGTCGCGATCGAATAAATATATCTGCCCGTAGGGTCGATTGCGTCTCCACTTAGACGGATCTGCTTGTTATCGTGATCCAGGTTGAAGTAATCGCTCACCGTCCGCGTCGCCAGGTCAACAGTAGCGAAGCCATTGTGCGCCATCGTCGTCACGATCAGCTTCTTGCGGTCCGGGGTAAGAATCATTCGCCGCACCACGTCGGTGTCTACGTTGATGCGGTCCAGCACCACCCCCTTATCCAGGTCCACCACATCGATCTTGTGCTCCCACGTGGCGAGATAGGCAATGGCCGGGGATCCGATTCCATCCGCGGATGCAGCGGCGGGCGGCGCCGCCCAACCGGGCAGCGCGGCAAGGCACAACAGCAGAGAAAAGATAATCCCACGCATGAAACTCATCTCCAATTCGCGA
>JASHTU010000437.1 GCA_030040395.1 Acidobacteriaceae bacterium | reverse complement strand
CGCAAACTGACGCGCGCCAAGCTGGAGCAGATGGTTGGCGACCTGCTGGAGAAGTCGATTGGGCCATGCAAACAGGCGCTGAGCGACGCCGGGGTGGCCACCAAGGACATTGACGAGGTGGTGCTGGTGGGCGGGCAGACGCGCATGCCCAAGATCCAGGAGCTGGTGAAGAACCTTTTCGGCAGGGAGCCGCACCGGGGCGTGAATCCCGACGAGGTGGTGGCGGTGGGCGCGGCGGTGCAGGCGGGCGTGCTGGCCGGCGACGTGAAGGACCTATTGCTGCTGGATGTGACGCCGCTGACCCTGTCCATCGAAACGCTGGGGGGGGTGGCGACGACGATGATTCCGCGGAACACGACCATCCCGACTAAGAAGACGGAGACGTTTTCGACGGCGGCGGATTCGCAGACCGAGGTCGAGGTGCACGTGCTGCAGGGCGAGCGGCCCATGGCGGGGCAGAACCGGACGCTGGGCAAGTTCAAGCTGGGCGGAATTCCTCCGGCGCCGCGCGGCGTGCCGCAGATCGAGGTGACTTTCGACATCGACGCCAACGGCATTTTGAACGTGACGGCGAAAGACACGGCGACGGGCAAGGACACGCGCATTACGATTACGTCGAGCTCCGGCCTCTCGAAAGAAGAAGTGGAGAAGATGGCCAAGGAAGCCGAGGCGCACGCCTCCGAGGACAAGGAAAAGCGCGAGGAAGTGGAGGCGCGCAACTCGCTCGACAGCATGGTGTACAACATCGAGAAGATGCTGAAGGAGTCGGGCGAAAAGGTGGCCGCGGCGGACAAAACCGACGTGGAGGCGGCGCTGGCCGACGCCAAAAAGGTGCTGGAAGGCGCGCCGAACGCGAAGGAACTGCGCACCGCGCATGACCGGCTGACGCAGGCGAGCCACAAACTGGCCGAGGCGATGTACAAGGCCAACGCGGCGGGAGCTGCCGCCTCTTCTGCGCACGGCGGGCCTTCGGATGGAGCTGCGGCGGGCGGAACGCACGGCGGCGAGCAAAAGAAGGAGGGCGACGTGATCGACGCCGAGTACGTGGATGTGGACGAGAAAAAATAAGCAAGTCGGCGAGTCAGCAGGTCAGCGAGTCAGCGGGGTGGGCGGCTGTTGCCGCCCATTGCTGCGTTCGAAGCAAGACAAATACAACGTTGCTCGATCCTTGCGGGAGGATCGACATTCACCTTCAACGGACTTTCAGAAACCGGATCGAGCGAGATTGGGGCCTGCGCAAGAAGGCGTTTGGGAAAGTGAGGTTGCGCTGGATCCGGCGGCGGAGGTCAAAGTTTGATTGCATTGCAGTCTGATGCGTGATGCGTTACACTTAACACGTGATCAAGAGTTTCCGGCACGCGGGGTTGGAGCAATTCTTCCGGACCGGAAGCAAAACTGGCATTCAGCCGGCGCACGCAGGAAAGCTGTCAGTTCAACTCTTTGCACTGGATCACGCGAAGACGCCTTCCGACCTTGGACGCGCGGGATGGAATCTTCATCCGCTCAAGGGCAGTCTCGCGGGACATTGGTCGATGAAGGTCAACGCAAATTGGCGGTTGACCTTCCGCTTCGAAGGAGAGGACGTAATCCTGTTGGATTATCGGGACTATCACGGGAGCTAGCTATGGCAATGAGTCAGATGTACAATCCCCCGCATCCCGGCAAGGTGCTGCGAGAGTATCTCAGAGATATCAACGTTACCGCCGCCGCCAGGCACTTGCGGGTTTCGCGTGTGACCTTATCCCGCATTTTGAATGGCGCGGCGGGCGTCAGCGCCGACATGTCGCTGCGGCTCTCGGAGGCGCTGGGAACGCATCCGGCGTTCTGGTACGACATGCAGGCTTCTTACGACATGTGGCAGGCGCGCAAGAGAAGGCGGCCTAAGATCGAACGATTCGAAGTAGCCGCCTAAAGGTGGCGCTCTATAAGGTTCTTCTGACCGATGCCGGGAGGTTATGGAACGAGATGAGCATCAAACAAGCTGCGACAGGACAAGTCGGCTGGAATTAAGAAAAACAAATGCCTACAACCACCAACAAGGACTATTACGCGACGCTGGGCGTGAAGAAGACAGCCACGCCGGAGGAGATTCGCAAGGCTTTCAGGAAAGCTGCGCGGAAATACCATCCGGACGTGAATCCGGGGGACAAGCGCGCCGAGGAGAAGTTCAAGGAGATCTCGGAAGCCAACGATGTGCTGAGCGACGAGAAAAAGCGGAAGATTTACGACCAGCTCGGGTTCTATTCCGACCAGATTGACCCGGCGCAGGCCGAAGCGTATGCGCGGCAGCAGAGCGCGGGCGGGGGGCGGGGCCGGGTGGATTTCGAAGGCTTCGATTTTTCCAACTTTTCGGGATTTCCCGGCCAACAACCGGGCGCAGGCTCTGGGGCGGGGTCCTCGACGTGGGGCAGCTTCAAGGATATTTTCTCCGGCATTTTCTCGGGAGCGGAGCACGCGCAGCACCCGCGCGGGCCGCAGCCGGGGACCGACCTGGAATATCAGGCCACGGTGGACTTCTGGACGGCGATCCGCGGCGGCCAGGCGCGCATTCAGATCAACCGCCAGGAGACTTGCCCCACCTGCCACGGCCAAGCGCACACCGGGGGCGCTATGACCTGCCCGGAGTGCAACGGCACGGGCCAGGTGACGCAGATGGGCGGGCGGATGAAGTTCAACATTACGTGCCCACGCTGCAAGGGAACGGGGCGCATCTCGAACGTTTGCCCCACCTGCCACGGCGAGGGCACGGTGGCGCGGACGGAGACGGTGGATTTCCGCATCAAGCCGGGCACCCGGGATGGGCAGCGCATCCGC
>JASHTU010000436.1 GCA_030040395.1 Acidobacteriaceae bacterium | reverse complement strand
CCCTATTTTCTCGGCTGCCAGTTTCATCCCGAATTCAAATCGAAGCCGCTGGAGCCGCATCCGTTGTTCCGCGAGTTTGTGGCGGCGAGTTACCGGAACCGCGAAGCGCGGGTCGGGAGGCATAGGGTTGAGAGCGCCGTCGCGGTTTCCGCGCGCTGATACGGCCGATGAGGCGCCGCGCCTGAGCATGGCGGCATCAGAACAATGTTGAAAGGGTCCAATGCGCTCGATTTCCGGAGGCGCCCATGTCTTTTTTGCGCACACTCGTGGTTACGGGGCTGGCCATGGCGGCCTTGGCGGGTCCGCTTGGGTCGCAGCAACCCTCTGCTGCGTCCGGGCCAGGGGGCGTGGAAACGGTGGCGATTGACGCGCACGCAATGGGTACGCCGTTTCCGCACTATTGGGAGCAGATGTTCGGCTCCGGCCGGGCGCACCTGGCCATGCGTCGGAGCTATCTGGACGATCTGCGCATGGCGCGGAAGATTACCGGGTTCCGCTACGTGCGCTTCCACGCCATTCTCGACGACGAAAACGGCGTGTACAACGAGGATTCGCAGGGGAATCTGGTCTACAACTGGTCCTATGTGGACCAGATTTACGACGGGCTGCTGGCCGAGGGGGTGCGGCCTTATGTGGAGATCAGCTTCATGCCCAAAGCCCTGGCCGCGCACCTCGATTACCAGGGGTTCTGGTACCGGCCCATCGTTTCGCCACCGAAGGATTATGCGAAATGGGACGCGCTGATGGCGGCCTTCGCGCAGCATCTGGTGGAGCGTTACGGAATCGACGAAGTCGCGCAGTGGTACTTCGAGGTGTGGAACGAGCCGAACCTCGATTTCTGGGCGGGCCAGCCGAAGCAGCAGAGCTATTTTGAGCTGTACGACCATACCGCGCGGGCCCTCAAGTCGGTAAGCCCGCGCATCCGCGTGGGAGGCCCGGCGACGGCGCAGGCGGCGTGGGTGGGCGACATGATTGCGCATGCCACGCAGAACGACGTGCCGCTGGACTTTGTTTCCACGCACGTCTATGGCAACGACAGCGCGGAGAACGTCTTCCGCGACGATCGGACCATTGCGCCGCACCAGATGGTGTGCGCGGCGGTGGAGATGGTTCACGGGGAGATCGAGGGCTCGGCGCGCCCGCACATTCCGCTGATTTGGAGCGAGTTCAACGCCACGTATATGAACCAGCAGGAGATTACCGACTCAATTTATATGGGGCCGTGGCTGGCGGAGACGGTAAGCCAGTGCGATGGGATGACGGCGATGATGTCGTACTGGACCTTTTCGGACGTGTTTGAGGAGCAGGGGGTGGTGAAGACGCCGTTTTACGGGGGCTATGGGCTGGTGGCGGAGGATGGGATTCCGAAGCCGGCCTTCAACGCTTTCGAGCTGCTGCACGAGCTGGGCACGGAGCGGCTGCCGGCTCGCGCGGAGGACCTGTTGGCGACCCGTCGGAAGGATGGCGCGCTGGCGATTGCGGCGTGGAACCTGGTGGAACCGGACGCCAAAGGCGTGGAGAAGACGATTGCGCTCGATCTGGAGGACGTGGGCGCCGAAGCGCAGGCGACGATTCGGCGGGTGGACGCTGGGCATGGCGACACGTTGGATGCATGGAAGGGGATGGGGAGTCCGAAGTATCCAACCAAGGCGCAGATTGAGGCGCTCCGCAAGGCTGCGGAGATGGGCCCGCCGGAAGTGCGCAGGCTGGAGCGGGGCCGGCTGACCTTGACGTTGCCGCCGATGGGATTGGCGGTGGTGGAGATTCGCTGAAGTGCCCGTGGGGACGGAGGGGTTGGGCTCGGGCACGCGAAAAGCATCCCTCAAGAGCTAAATCCGTCCTTTCTTCCTGCCTTTGCAGCACGGCTAAAGCCGTGCCCTTTCAAAACCAAGAGCCTTTCCGCAGCCTGTGAAACCCGTACCCGTAATTCATGGCAGACTTTTTCGACCGGATCTGAGGACTTGCGAGGCCAAGGGACTGCCGGCGCCCTCCTGTAGCATCCAGCTATGATTGCCGGCGCAAGCTGGGTTTGGTGGGTGGGATTCCACGCGGCAGGGGCGGTTCTGCTGGCGGGAGACTGGCTGCTGGCCCGCCGCGGGCGCGCGTTGCAGCGCGAGAAAAGCTTCGCGTGGCTGGGAACGGGGCTGATGGCGCTGGCCGCGGCGACATTCGCCGGCTGGATGGCGCTGAGCCAGGGACGACAGCCGGCGCTCGAGTTCGCCGCGGGATACACGATCGAACTCTCTTTGAGCATCGACAACCTGTTTGTGTTTCTAGTGCTGTTCCAGGGATTCGAGATCGGACGCGAGCGCCAGCTGAAGGCGCTCTTCTGGGGCGTGTGCGGAGCGGTGGCGCTGCGGGCCCTGTTTATCGGCGTGGGCTTCGAACTGCTCAGCCGGTTCGATTGGATCCGGTGGGTGCTGGGGCTGTTTTTGGTTTATGCGGCCGCTCGGGTGGTGGTGGGGCGATCGGCGCGGGCAGCGATTCCGCATTGGATACGGCGGCTGCAGCCGGCGCGGGGATCGCTTGTGCCGGTGATTCTGGCGGTGGAAGCAACCGACATCCTGTTTGCCACGGATTCGATTCCGGCGGTGCTGGCGGTAACGCACAGTCCGTTTGTCGCCTATACGTCGAACATTGCGGCGGTGCTGGGGTTGCGGTCGCTGTATTTTGCGCTGGCGGTGGCGCTGGAGCGTTTCAGATATCTTCACTACGGGCTGGGGGCAATTTTGGCGTTCGCCGGCTTGAAAATGCTGGCCGAGCGCTGGGTGCAGACGCCGATCACGATTTCGCTGGCGGTGATAGGAGGGATTCTGACGGCGTGCGCGGCAGTGGAGGGGATGGGGAGGCGAAGATCGCGGGTAGGGAGCTGCGAGTGAGGTCTGCGCTTGGGTGGCAGTTTGCGGCGGGTCGGGCTTGGACTGTTGGAAGTTAGCGGGTTCAAGGAGGTCATTGCTTCCAGAAGAACCAGGCGGCCATGCCGAGACCGATGGCGACGACCAGAGCGCGGAGAACGGGTTGCGGAACGCGGCGGGCGAGGCTGGCGGAGGAGTAACCGCCGATGGCGGCGGCGATCATGGCGGCCAGGCAGTAGCGCCACACGACTTGACCGTCGGCGACAAAGATGATGAAGGCAACGCCATTGGCCAGGGTGTTGGAGACGACTTTGAGGGCGTTGATGGAGTGGATGTCCTGATAGCCGAAGAAAGCGAGAACGGTCATATAGAGGAAGCCGGCCCCGGCGCCGAAGTAGCCGACGTAAAAGCTGACCACAACGATGGCAAAAAAAAGCGGCAGGCGGCGCGCGGCGTGGGCGTGGCCGGCCCGCGCTTTTTCGAGCCGGGACAGGTTCAAACGCGCCAGCCAGCGGGTGACCGGGCCGCTGGCGGCGAAGATCAGAGCTGCGCCTAAGAGCAGCCACGGCACCAGGCGCATAAAGGTTTGTTGCGGGGTGTTGAGCAGGACTGCGGCGCCAGCCGTGCCGCCGATGAGGCCGGCGAGGGCCATGGACCACGCCTCACGAAGATTGCGGCGCACGTCGTCGCGGTAGGCGGCGATGGCGGTGACCTGACCCGGCCAGATGGCCACGGTGTTGGTGGCGTTGGCCTGGACGGGCAGGACGCCCATGCTGAGGATGGCCGGAAAGGAGAGGAACGAGCCGCCCCCGGCGACGGCGTTGAGCACCCCGGCCAGAAGGCAGGCCACAGTGAGCCAGACCCATTGCCAGTTCAAGGTTGAAACAACGCCGGAGGATGGGAGCATTTGAAATTTATTGTAGATGGCCGTGGACGGTGGGCAGCGAGCGTCGACCGGTGGCTGGTGGACCGCGAACGGTGAACGGTTCGTGGAGGGCTTTTGCCGCCAACCCCTGTACCTGTGAAGGGCGGCTCTTTCACCGGCCGACACGCAGGTGCAGCAAGACCGCCACGCCCGCCGGGTGGCCACCGTACAGGGGAAGCAGGCGTACAGGCGTGTC
>JASHTU010000435.1 GCA_030040395.1 Acidobacteriaceae bacterium | reverse complement strand
AGCCAGAATGCCCCGCTCCGTGCGGGTGAGATAGTACTCGGGCAACGCCGTAATGGCTTCAAAAAGACATGAGCCCGCCGCATCGTAAAACAACCAGGGCGGCAGGCGCTTGGGAACCGCGGTAAGCCCCTCGCGAACCACGGAGGCAACTCGTTCGTCGACCACCCGATCAAGAATTTGTTCGGCAATGGCTGGGGAAGCGGCAGTCAGGCGCATTTCCTCACTTGGATGCAGAGACCGGGGCTGTGATTTTTTCTTTTCTCGCCTCAGCTTCGCGGCGCGCGTTTCGCGACGCCCGGTTCTCGCCGATCAGGTTGCCAACCGGATTCCGGAAAACTGCCAACGCGTCTCCGGGGCAAAGAAATTCCGGTAGCTCGCGCGGATGTGCGCTTTCGGCGTAACGCACGATCCCCCGCGCAGCACCATTTGTCCGCTCATGAATTTGCCGTTGTACTCGCCCAGCGCGCCCTCGAGCGGCCGGAACCCGGGGTAGCCCAAGTACGCGCTCGCCGTCCACTCCCAGCAATCCCCCCACGGCGTAAGGCGCCGGTTTTGGAGGAGTGATGTGGAAACGGGCCGCAGCCAACCGGAATCCAGCAGGTTTCCCTCCACCGGCTGGCCCTCGGTCGCAGCTTCCCATTCGAATTCCGTGGGCAGCCTTCGCCATGCCCAGCGCGCGTAGGCGTCGGCCTCGTAAAAGCTCACCTGGCTCACTGGCGTGGTCCGCAGTTTCTCGAGCGGCAACGAGCCGCACAGGGTAAAGACACTCCAGTCGCCGTTCTCGCGGGTCCAATAGAGCGGCGCGTTCCATCCGGCGGCCTGGACAGCGGCCCAGCCCGCGGAAAGCCAGAACTCAGGGCGCCGATAGCCGCCGTCGGCCATAAACTCTGCGTACTCGCCGCACGTCACCAGGCGGTCGCCAAGCGCGTACGGCTCCAGACACACCCGATGTCGCGGCAACTCGTTATCGAAGCAAAAGCCCTCGCCCCGGCGCCCGATCTCCCGCAACCCACCCTCGAACTCCTGAAACCTCAAAACCGGGTTGTGCAAGGCGGCGTTGCTTTCTTGTTCTCCCGTTCCCTCGTTCCCTTGTTCCCTGTATTTCGGCCGCAGCGGATTGGTGAAAAACGCGTGCAGAATGTCGGTCAGCAGCAGCTCTTGGTGTTGCTCTTCGTGGTTCACCCCCAGCTCGATCCGCTTCAGCGCCTCCGGCTCAGGGTCGCCTTCGAGCAGCCGTTCCACGCCTTCATCCACATGCTCGCGATAGCGCAGTACTTCCCCCAGTGCTGGACGCGAGAAAGACGCCCGCAACCGCTTTTCGGGAAACACAGAAAAAGTCTCGTAATAGCTGTTGAAGAGCCATTGAAAATCGGGATTAAAGAGTCGGTAATCGGGCAGGAACTCGCGGAGCACAAACGATTCGAAAAACCACGCAGTATGGGCCAGGTGCCACTTGGCGGGCGAGGCTTCAGGGCACGACTGCACCATCATGTCTTCCGCCGTCAAAGGCTCGCAGAGTGCGAGCGTACGCCGCCGCGCCGCGCCAAACCGCGCTCCCACATCGAGTTGCACGCCTGCCCCTGCCGCCTTTCCCATACCGCCGACCTCCCGCGTTGGGGAAAGTGTATCGCGGCGCCCCACCGGCGCCCCTTCTCCCACACCTTGCCGGTATAAAAATCGCGTAATTTTTCTTTGCCATCAAAATCGCGAAGATTCTCTCGCCACACCCACCCTTTTGGTGCTTTAATTCCGGGATAGAGACGGGTCGATCGCCCTTCGTTTCCTCCGTGGGGTAGAGACATGGATAAACCCCCGATTTTCCGTTTGCTCTCCCGAGCCGCGTTGTTCGTGGCTCTCTCGGCAACAGCTCAAACTCCAGGACCCCGGATGCCCGGCCAGCCCACGATCCCGAATCCAATCCCGAACCGGGTGCAGGCCCCACCGCAAACTGCCGCTCCAGCCGCCATGCTCCCGCCCGCCCCCAACTCGGTGGTGGTTCCCGCGCCCCAAGCCACGCCCGAAGAAATCGGCGACTCTTTCGAAGCCCGGCAGCGCTACCAGGCGGCCATTACCGCTTACGCCAAGGATCCGCACCCATCCGCCGAGCTCTGGAACAAGATGGGCATCGCTTATCAAATGATGTTCAATCTGAAAGAGGCCATCCGCTGCTACCGGGAGTCTATCAAGCTCGATCGACACAACCCATTGGTGCTCAATAACCTGGGCACGGTCTACGACTCGCAAAAGGAGTACAAAGACGCCGAACACATGTATCGCAAGGCGCTCAAAATCAACCCCAAATCCGCCTTCGTCCTCAAGAACCTCGGCACCAACCTCCTGGTGCAGCACAAATACGACAAGGGCTGGGACGCGTATAAAAATGCCTTGGCGCTCGATTCCCACATTTTCGAAGATAATGGCAGCCCCAAGGTGGAGAATCCGGCCACGGTCCAACAGCGCGGCGCCATGAACTATTTCATGGCCCGCGGCTGCCTCCGCGCCGGGCATACCGAATGCGCCATTCAATATCTGCGTATGGCCCTCGATGAGGGTTACACCAGCGCCAAGAAGCTCGCCTCCGATGTCGACTTTGCCAGCCTGCACGACAACCCGGAGTTCAAGGAGTTGCTGGCCGAGCAACAACGCGCCCCGTCGGGAGAGCGCCGCCAATAGGCGCGTGGAGTCGTCTTCCTTTAAGCCCCGGCCGTCTATCATGCTGACGAGCTTCGCTCCGTATCTCTCATCGTGGTTTGCGCTGCGTCCGTCTTGAGCGGTTGCAGAGTTGCTGTACCTGGCAAGCGCCTGCCTCCGCGGGCATTTTCCTCAAGAAAATGCCGCCTTTTGCGACCCGCGGAGGGGCGCGTAAACTCTGGAATCGCTCCCAAGGAGTTCGAATGAGAATCCAACTTGTCTCTGCCATCGTCATCAACCTCGCCCTCGGCGCAGCGGTGATTTGCGCCCAGGACGCCAATACGACGCCGCCTGCCGGTCAGAATTCCGGCATGGGTTCCGGCGGCGGCTACGGCCGGCGCGGCGGACGCGGCATGGGCATGGGGATGGGCCGGGGCGTCACCGGGACGGTGACCGATGCCGCCGCCGACCACTTCACCGTCAAGACCTTCATGGGAGAAACCTATACCGTCCACTTCAGCGCCAACACCCGCATCATGAAACAGGGCGCCGCAACGCGCGGTGAGGGTGGCAGGATGCGCGGTGGCGAGAATGGTGGGGGCGCAGGGCAGGACGCGAGCGAAGGCATCGGCCAAGGTGACGGTCAAGGCTCCGGGCAGGGTGCGGGTGAGGGCAACCGCATGTATATGCGCGGCAATCCCCCCCAACCCATCAAAGCCTCCGATATCAAAATCGGCGACGCCATTGCCGCCATGGGCGAAATCGATTCCTCCGCCAAGTCTGTCGGCGCGGTCGCCATCGTGCAGCTTGACCCCGAGCGGGCAAGGCAGATGCAGACCATGGAAGCCAACTACGGCAAAACCTGGCTCATGGGCAGGGTCACGGCCATCGACGGCGTGAAGGTCACGCTTTCCGGTCCGGACAACACCGCCCATACCTTTGTTGCCGACGAAAACACCAGCTTCCGGGAGCGCCGCGATCCCATCACGCTGGCCGACATCCACGTGGGCGACATGGTTCGCGCGGAGGGCGCTCTCAAGGACGGCGCCTTTACCGCGACCACGGTCAACGTGATGCGCGCGCCCCAGGGAGGGCCCGCTGAAGTTCCGCGCAACGCGCCTCCACAATAGGCCGCTGGCTCGCCGCTATAGCGAAACCTTTCCCCGCACTCCCGCCCGAAGTCCCTGGTACAAAATGGATTAGCAGTGCCGTGTCTCTCGAAAGCCTTTCCACCCCTGCTGGCGCCCGGCCTGAATCGGATGGTTCTGTGATTTCAATCACCGAAAAATAAATAAGGCAAAGGTAACTTTCTCCTGGAAAGAAAGAGAAAGAAAAATGTCCGGGCCCTCTCGTTACTGCTGTCTGTCGGTGGTGTTTCTTTTTGCCTTTCTACCGGTCCTGTCCCAAGGTCAGTTCACCGGTCTTCCGGCTTCACAGGCCCAGGTTCCGGCGGCTTTTCTGCCTAAGGCCCCGGTCGTGGCTTTGAACCCATCCGGCGAGCGGCCTCCAAGTGTTCCTCCCGAGATACTCGGCGATGTTTACCTGGTCCGCCAACGCTACCAGGCCGCGATTGACGCCTTCGCCAAAGTCTCCCCGCCCTCCGCTGCCCTTTGGCAGAAGAGAGGTCTCGCCTACCAGATGCTGTTCGACCTGAACGACGCCGTCCGTTGCTACAACGAGTCTCTCCAGCTCGATCCACGCAATTCCGTTGTCCTCAATAATCTGGGAGCCATCTATGACTCCGCCAAAGATTACAAAGCCGCCGAACGCATGTATCGCGAAGCGATCAAGATTAGCCCGCGCGACGCACGCGTCCTGCTCAATCTCGGCACCACCTTGCTTTTCGAGCAGAAATACAAAAAAGGCTGGGAAGCCTAC
>JASHTU010000434.1 GCA_030040395.1 Acidobacteriaceae bacterium | reverse complement strand
ATCGCAATCTTCAGTAAAGGGCCGGGTCAATCATGCGAGGGAAGCTCAGGGGGCCATTCGACGGCCGCAAATTTGCCGTCGGGCCCCAGGGTGAGCTCCGGCGCGTAGAGGCCGAGGTATTCGCGGCGCCACCAGTCGCCGGTGCGGCGCTTCTCGGCCATGGTGGTGAACCAGTATTGCCACAGAACCGCGCGGACGTAGCGCGGAGGGATTTGGGGAAAGGGATTGCTGTTGAAGAGGGACAGCACGGCGGGATCGTTGACGAGCAGGCGCTCTTCAGTAAGGGGAACGATGTTGTTCTGACGCCAATCGCCGAGCGAGGCGAACCAGAGGTTCCAATCGAAGCGCGGCTGATAGGGAGCGTAGATGCCGGGAGCCTGGTTGAGCGCCTGCGGCTTGTTGCGGAAGGGATAGGCGACCCAGGTATTGCCGTCGTCGGAGCCTTGAAATTCGATTTCGTAGCGGCCCCGCGTCATGACGGCGAAGAGGCCGTATTGGTTGGCGACGCGGAAGGGTTCGAGGGCGGCGATGGGAGCGGTGGGCAGGGGAATGCCGCCGAAGGGAATGCCAATGAGCTCCGCAGTAGTGTCGTAGGCGACGGAGGTGAGCAACAGAGCGGCCAAGGCGAGGCGCGCGGTGTCCCAGGCTTTGCGCAGAGTGCGCGCAAACGACCGGGGCTGGTGCGGATGGCGGAAGCTTTCGAGGGGACCGATATCGGCTGTGGCCAGATCGGCGTCACCCGCAGAGAGGATGGAGAGCGGGAGTTCCTCCCGTCGCAAGGCGAACTCGGGTTGGGGCTCAGGGGCAAGCTCCGCTGTTGGCGGGCGGAAGCGCGCAGGCACGAAGCGGAGGAGGAATTTGTCGTCGAGCAGCAGGAAGCCGAGCGCGAGGACGAGGTAATTCAGGAAGGCGTAGTTAGCGGTGAGGATGACGCCGATCTCCCACGGGGTGACGATGAAGAAGCAGATCAGGCGCACGCGGCGGGGGAAAAAGAGCATGAAGACGATGCCCAGTTCGAGGATCAGGGTTCCGGCGACGGTGGCGGCCTGGAACCAGTGAGGGAGATGCTGCACATACCAGCCGACCCAGGTAGGCAAGGGGCCGTTCTGGTAGTACTGGTCCATGGCCGTGAAGTTGCGCCACTCCTGGTCGCCGCTGAGCAGCTTAACAAGGCCCGATTCGAAGTAAATGCGGAACCACTCCCACTGCAACAGGAAAAGGCTGGCGCGGATGGGCGGATGGCCTGCGCCCCAGCCGGGGTTGAGGCCGGGCGGGGTGAAGAAGAGCACGAGAAGGCCGGCTTCGAGCAGCATGCCGTCCGACTGGTAGCCGGAAAAGACGCCGGAAGCGCCTACGAAGGAGAGAAAGCAGAGGAAGCATACGAAGAAGCAAAGGCGCGGCCAGAGATTGAAGAAGGCGATGATGGACGCGGCGAGGCCGATCCAGGTGAGGGTTATCAGCATCGCCGAGCTGGATGATATCCAGTAAAGCGAAGGGGCGTACCAGTAGCGCGCCAGGCCCAATTGCTCGGCGACGGCGGAGAGATAATCGCGGGCGGGGAGAATGCCTTCGGGACCGATGAGACCGCGGACCTGCACCAGGAGGGAATAGAACGCGGAGAAGTAGATAAGGGCGAGGGCGCGCAGAAAGATCCACCGGGGAATCAGCCGACCACCCGGGCCGTGGCGCGGGTCGAACAGCCAGAGTACGAGGTTGCCCGGGCTGCGCTCCATGTAGGGAACAGGATATACCGGGGCGGCTGAGCCAACATGCACTTGTGTTACACGGCGCGCCGGCGCGTCAGCAGCGCAAGGGAGCTTGGGATTGGCCGGGCGCGGGCGTGCGCGGCGTCATGGGCATGGAGCGGAGGCGCGTTCCGGTGGCGGCGAAGACGGCGTTGCCGACCGCGGGCGCAAGGCCAATCAGCCCGATTTCGCCGGCGCCGGCCGAAGGCAGGTCTTTGCGGTCGACGAGCACAATCTCGACTTGTGGCGCGTCGCTGAAGCGGGGCAGGCGATAGTCGGCGAAGCGCGGGTTGAGAATGCGGCCGTTAGAGAAAAGAATCTGCTCGAAGAGCGCACCGCCAATGGCCTGCACCACGGCTCCGGTCATCTGATTGCGCAGGCCGTCGGGATTGACGACGGCGCCCGATTCCCAGGCTTGCACCACGCGGCGGATGCGGAGTTTCTTGGTGGCAGGATCGATCTCGACCTCGGCGCAAGTGGCCACGTAGCCGCCCTTTTCAGTTCCACCGGCGATGCCGAATCCGCAGCCGGACGTGGACTTCGTGCGGCCCCAGTTGAATTTCTCGGCGGCGGCCTCAAAGACGGCGCGAAGGCGCGGATCGGAAAGGTTTTTCAGGCGGAAGGCGAGTGGGTCCATGCCCGCAGCGTGGGCCAGGCCGTCCATCGCCGACTCGCGGGCGAAGTTGTTGGCGGCAGCAGCCAAGGAGCGGTAGGAGCCTTGGCGGAGCGGGGCGTCGGAGGGGTGGTACTGAATGATCTGGTTGGGAACGTCATAGGGCGTGCCGATGCCGGCGCCGCCCGAGTTGTAGTTGTGAAATTCCCATGCGGCGAGGGTTCCGTCGCGACGCGCGCCGGCGCGAATCTCGATGAGGCCGGCGGGGCGGAAGTAGGCCCAGGTGAACTCTTCGCGGCGCGTCCACTCGAGTTTTACGGGTTTGCCCGCGGCCTTGGCCAGGCGAGCCGCTTCGACCGCGGCTTCGCCGGTGTGCTTGCCGCCGTAACCGCTGCCCATGTCGGGCTGGATGACGCGCACCCGATCGGCGGGAATGTTGAAGGCCTGGGCCAGCTCGTCCTGCACGCCGAAGGGGCGTTGCGTCCCCGTCCACACAGTGAGCGCGTTGCCGTTCCACTCGGCCACGGCGGCGCGCGGCTCGAGGGGCGCGTGGGCGATGTACTGAACGGTGTACTGCTCTTCGAGTTTCAGATCGGCGGCGGCGAGGGCCTGTGCTACCGAACCGACCGTATGCTGGGGGCTGTCGCCCTGGCCGTCTTGAGGAGCCTTCTTCAGCACCTCGAAGAGTTCGCGGTTGGAGGGCTGGGCGGGTACAGTCCATTTGGCTTGGATCGCGGCGAGGGCGCGCTTGGCCGTGAAGGCGTCGGCGGCGACCACGCCGGTGAAATCGCCGTCGCGCACTACTTGGACACCGGGAATTTTTTCAGCCGCCGAAGCATCGAGCGAGACGAGCGTGGCGTTGAAACCCTCGGGCCGCAGCACGGCGCCGAAGAGCATCTCGGGACGGACGATATCGGAGGGGTAGACGTGTGCGCCGGTGACGAATTCGCGTCCATTGGCCTTAGGGAGGGGCGTCCCAGCGATCTTCCAATCGGCTGCTGGAGTAAGGCTTTCATCGCTGGAGACGATTTTCACCAGCTTGTCGCCATGGGTTAATTCGCCGTAGCCGAGCGACTGACCGGAGCGGGGATCGGTGACTTTACCGTCGGCGGCGGTGAGCGTGGATGGCTTCACATGACAGCGGCGGCCGGCTTCTTCGAGGAGCATTTGACGGGCGGCTGCGGCCATGGTGCGCAACTCAGGGCCCATGGTGGGGGTGGTGCGGCTGCCAAAGGTGCCCATGTCATAGGGCGTGAGAGCGGTGTCGCCCATGATCATTTCGATGGAATCAAAGGGCGCGCGCAGCTCTTCGGCAACTTGCTGGGCGAGCGAGGTGCGAATATTCTGGCCGACTTCGACCTTG
>JASHTU010000433.1 GCA_030040395.1 Acidobacteriaceae bacterium | reverse complement strand
GGAGCCCGCTTCGCCGCCTCCGACCCCGACGATGTCGCCGACGCCTCTTGGTATGCCGGCACACCCCTCTGGAGCCTCGCCGAAAGCCAAGGCATGCATTCTGCCTGCAGCGGCTGGCCCGGTTGTCAGGCCAAAATCGCCGGCTTCGCGCCCGCCTACAACCTCCCGGGCGCAGACAATCTCACCGGCGAAGCCCGCATCCGCCAGGTCCTCGCCTGGCTCAGTCTGCCCGCACAAAACCGCCCACATTTCATCGCCGTCGACGATCCCGCCCTCGACGCCGAGACCCCCCGCTTCGGCCCTGACGCGCCTCAAACCCGCGCCGCCGTCCACCGCTCTGATGCCTTCATCGCTCAATTCAAATCCGCCCTCGACGCCACCCGCCTCCCCATCGATCTCGTCATCGTCAGTGATCGCGGCCTTGCCAGACCCCAGGGCGGCTGGATCACCCTCGACCAGTTCGCCAGCCTCGACGGCTTCGTATCCGCCGGAACCCTCCTCTACGCCCAATCCGAGCCCGATCGCGTGCGCGTCTACAACCAGCTCAAGCACGCCGCCGCTGAATTCGTCGTCTACCGCCGCAAAAACCTCCCCGCCAACTTCTATCTCAGCCAGAATCCCCGTGCCGGCGACCCCGTCATCGTCGCCAATGGCCCCTACGCCCTTCGCGCCCACGGCGCCACGGTCGGAAAAAGCCTCGCGCCCTCAGACTCGCCAATCACGCCCGCACCCGCTCCTGGAATCGACGGCCTCGACCCCCACACCCAGCCTGAGATGAGAGCCATCTTTTTCGCCGCCGGACCCGATATAGTGGAAGGAAAGACCCTGGCGCCGTTTGAAAATGTCAACCTTTACCCTTGGCTCGCTCACCTTCTGGGACTCACCCCGCCCAAAACCGATGGCAGCCTCAACATTCTGTCCGGGACCCTGCGCGACGGCGGCGGCGAACCTGGTCCTTGAAGGAGCGAATACGCATGAGCGTGGTTTTGGGAATCGATGGCGGAGGCACACGCACTCGCGCTTCCATCGTTGACAACGGCCAGGTCCTGGCCATGGCGGAAAACGGGTCCATTAAGCGGCTGCGCGTCGGCGCCGAAGCTGCTGAAACCAATCTCCGCGCCCTCCTCAAAGAAGCCTTCGCCCAAGCCGCCCTCAAAGGCGTCCAAGCCGCCACCTGCGGCGTCGCCAGCGCCGCCATGCCTGGCATTCCCGAGTGGATCACCGCCGTCTTTCGCGACTTCGGCGTCCAACGCTGCGAAATCGTCGGCGACGAAGTGATCGCCCTCGACGCAGCTTTCCAGGGCGGCCCCGGCATCCTCCAGATCGCCGGCACCGGCACCAATACCATTGGCCGCGCCCCCGACGGCGCCCGCGAGTGCGCCGGCGGCTGGAGCTCGCGCCTCGGCGACGAGGGCTCCGGCTACTGGATCGGCCTCCACACCATCCGCCGCGCCCTCCACGCCTACGACCGCGAGGAACCGCAGCAGGTCCTCAAAAAAGTCGGCGAAATCTGGGGCACGCCCACCATCGAAGAACTCATCAACCTCGGTGACAGCACTCCTGGCCCCGACTTTGCCGCCCTGGCCCCCGCCATCAATGAACTCGCCGAAGCCGGCGACCCGGTCGCCATCGGCGTTCTCCGTCAGGCCGCCGCCGACCTCGTCGCCTTTGTCCTCCTCGTTCGCTCCAAGCTCCGCCGCAAGCACGCCATTACAGGCGAAGTCCCCGTAGCCTGGACCGGCGGCGTCATCGAAAAGATGCCCATGGTGCGCCAGGCCTTCTTCGCCGGCCTCCACGCTGCGGCTCCCGATATGCCCGTAGGCCAAACCGCCGTCGTTCCCCTCGAAGGCGCCCTCTGGCGCGCTCAGCGCCTCGCCCAACCCCCAAGCTGAGCGTCGCCCCGCCCACTTGTTCACCTCGCTGATTCGCCAAAGCCCATAAAAACTGTCCGAAATCGGACAGACACGCGCGCTCACGGACAGCAACGCAAGGTTCACCGGTAGCCGGCTTTTTCGCTATGCTTCTGTCTGCCCAAGGCTTACCGTCACCTGTGCTTTGGCACACTGCATGCCCCTGACCAAGGCAATACTCTTATTCCCCGAGAGCAAAGTTCGAATGGGAGGCGGTCATGGCAGGACTGCTCCAGGATTTTCGCTTTGCCCTGCGGCAACTGCGCAAGAACCCCGGATTCACGTTCACCGCAACGGCAATGCTGGCCATCGCCATCTGCGCCAACAGCACCATCTTTAGCTGGATCGACGGCACGATGTTGCACCCGATTCCTTTGGCAAAGGACACGGACAGCCTTGTCAGCGTGATGCGGGGTCAGTGGAGCATCACGCCTCCTCCGCCGTTTTCCTACCTCGACTATCGCGATCTGCGGGAGCGCAACCACTGCTTCAGTGGGATGCTCGCATACCATCACGACTGGCTGACGCTGACGGGGGGTGCGATTCCGCAGCGCGTTTACGTGGCGAACGTGTCCGCAAATTTTTTCGCGGTGCTCGGCGTCAAGCCAGCGCTCGGCCGATTCTTTCTGCCTCAGGAGGAAGCGCGCGAGGGCGGCGTTCCGTATGTCGTTCTCAGTTATTCGCTCTGGCAGACGCGGTTTGCCGGCGATCCGGCCATCCTCGGGAAATCCATCGAACTGGCGCGGCATCCTGTCACCGTCATCGGCGTGGCGCCGCCCGGGTTCATCAACGCCATGCCCGGCGTAAGGCAGGACGCCTGGCTGCCGCTGGACCCGCTGGGAACGGACCGATCGCGGATGACGCAGCGCAGCACTGACTACCTCAATGTGCTGGGCCGCCTGAAACCCGGGGTCAGCCGCCCGCAGGCCACGCAAGATCTGGAGACGATCATGCGCCAGCTTGTGGCCGAATTCCCCAATGACCATCTGGGTGTAAACACCATCACTCTCGATCCCATGTGGCGCTCGCCGTTCGGGGCCAACGTCTACCTTGCCGCGACCCTGCCCATTCTGCTGGCCATCGCCGGCGTGGTTCTTCTTCTCACCTGCGTCAACGTGGCCACGCTTGCGCTGGTTCGTTTCACATCGCGCCGCCGCGAAATCGCCATTCGCCAATCGCTCGGCGCCGGCCGCCTCCAGTTGATGCGTCAAATGATCCTCGAAAGCTTGCTGGTTTCGCTCGCCGGCGGCGCATTTGCGCTTCTCCTCACCTCATGGACAGCGAAGCGCCTCGGCGACTTCATCCCGCCGAACGCGATCCCGATCGTGCTGAATGGCGCCGTCGACCACAACGTCATTCTCGCCATCCTGCTGCTCGCGGTGCTGGCCACCGTGCTCTGCGGCGCTTTCCCTGCTTGGCGCGCTTCGCTCGCCAACTCCGCCGAGATCCTCAAGGATGAGTCAGCCAGCGTCTCGGGCAGCGGGCGCAACCGGCGCATGCTTAGCAGCTTGGTCGTCGTCCAGATCGCTCTTTCGCTTGCCTTGCTGGTTTCGTCCGCTCTGTTCCTGCGCACCCTCAGAAACATGAGCAACGCCGATCCAGGCTTCGCGCAGGATCATATCCTCACCGCTTCGGTCGGTCTGGGCATCGCCGGCTATCCGCCCCGCGAGGAAAACGCGATACAGCACAAGATTCTCGATCGGGTGACGGCGTTGCCGGGGGTGCAGGTCGCCGCGCTTACCGACTGGTTGCCGCTCAGCTTCAACGGCAGCAGCAGCGACGTCTATCCCGAAGGCTTTGTACCCCAATTGCACGAGTCGCACCAGACGCGGCGTGCCGGCGTCACCTCTGGATTCTTTCGCGCCATGGGTATTCCCATCGTTGCCGGGCGTGACTTCACGCGCGATGACAACGAAACCGCGCCGCGCGTCGTCATTGTCGATCAGACTGCGGCCGCACGCTACTGGCCCGGCGCCAATCCCGTCGGCCACCACCTCACCATCGACGGGCAGCTCTTCACGGTGATCGGCGTCGCCCGCAACTCGAAACATCAATTCATCAACGAGCATTCGGAACCGATGGTCTATCTCAGCTTCTTCCAGAACTCCTATGAAACGACCGTCATGGTCCGGACCAGTGGCGATCCAACCACCTTTGCGGCGTCCTTGGAGAATGCGATCCACGAGGTTAACGGCCAGCTTCCCGTTTTCGATGTGCGCTCCCTGCGCGAAACCACGCAGATCGCCAGTGTTTTCGCCGTCATGGATAGCACCTTCGCGGGGATCTTCGCTCTCATCGCCCTCATCCTCGCCGCCACCGGCATCTACGGCGTAGTCGCCTATCGCACCCAGTTGCGCACCCACGAAATCGGCATCCGCATGGCTTTGGGCGCCTCGCGCGCCGATGTGCTGCGCCTGGTGCTCCTACAGGGATTCTGGCTGACCATCCTCGGGCTCGCCTCAGGATTGGCGCTCTCCTTGGCGCTCACCCGCTTCGTCGCCGGTTTGCTGTACGGCGTCGGGGCCAACGACCCCGCCACGGTGATTGCCGTCTTTGCGCTGCTTGGAGCCATCTCGTTGCTGGCCTGCTACTTTCCCGCGCGTCGCGCCATGCGCGTGGATCCCGTAGCCGCCATACACGAGCAGTAAGCAACACCCCGTCTCGCCTCACGCGCGCCGTCATCCCAAGCGCAGCGACGAAGGATCTACGGTTGCGCAGGCTTCGTGCGTCCTATAATGCAGTTCATTCCTCAACCCCGCTTCCGGTCATTTAGACCATTGCCGGCGATCCAGGCACAGCCCCATTCCTGGACCCCAGGGCGTTGCCGGGATCCACGTTGCAGGTGCACATCGCACCTCCAAGCGAGGCTTACTGCGGCGAACTGTTCGTTTTTTTCAGCAAGTTGTCGTACCGGCTTTGGGCGTCTGCATACCCTGGCCTGATCTCGAGAGCCCGGCGATATTCGGCGAGGGCCGCTTGTGCATCACCTTTGTTTTCGAGAGCGTAGCCCAGGCAATCATGCGCTTCGGCAAGATCGGGCATGAGGCGGATGGACTCGCGCTCCTCGGAGATTTCCCCGTCCCAATTCCCTTTGGCGCCCAGCGCGTTGCCCAAGTTTTCATGCGCCTCGGCGAAATCGGGCTTGAGACGGATGGCCTCGCGCTCCTCCGTAATCTCCCCGTCCCAGTCCCCTTTGTTGCCCAGCGCGTAGCCCAAGGCATCATGCGCCTCGACAAGATCGGGCTTGAGGCGGATGGCCTCGCGCTCTTCGTTGATCTCCCCGTCCAGGTCCCCTTTGTTGCCCAGCGCGGCGCCCAATGTATCATGCGCCTCAGCGAGATCGGGCTTGAGACGGACAGCCTCCCGCGCTTCCGCAATCGCGCCGTCTGAGTCCCCTTTTCTCCACAGCGCGTAGCCCAAGGCGTCATGCGCCTCGGCGTCATCGGGCTTGAGCCGGACAGCCTCGCGCTCCTCGGCAATTTCCCCGTCCCAGTCCCCTTTGTTGCCCAGCGCAATGCCCAAGACCTCATGCGCCTCCGCGTCATTGGGATCAACGCGGATCGCCGCGCGATACTGCGTCATGGCGCCGTCCCAGTCACCGACCGGCCACCGCGCGTTCCCAAGCGCCACGTATTGCTCGGCGGTTATTGCGGGCCCGCCGCTCCTTCTTGTGCTGTTGGCCGGCACAGGAATTGCAGCCACCGGGTGTCCCGCCCCCTTGGGATTCTTAAACAGGAACTCGCCCCCTTGGTGCCCCGGCAACACCCCCTCTTCCGGCGTCTCGTATTCGTTGGAGGCCCTCGGCGTCACGTAGGCCGCCAATTCGTGGAAGGTAATATACCCATGGCCATCCCAGTCCGCAAGACCGTCCTGAAGCCCCTCCAGAAGAGCATCCATGAAAACACTGTGGCCCTTTGGTCCGCCGTCCAAAACCTCCTGGCCCTCGCCGCCCGCGGTCAGCACTTCTCGCGCAACCCGGTCCGTCACATCTTTCAAATAATAAGGCGTCTGATCTTGAGGCACGTGCGGGTTAACGATGCTGTCGCGCGTCGCAGCCAACAGCCCGCCGTAGCAGCTATCCATAATGAAAAGCTGGTGCCTGGCGTTTCCCATATACCTCGACTGGGTCTTTAGCTCATCCATAGAGATCAGGCTGGAGCTATTGCCGCCGTCGTACGGGACGATATAGCCTACTTTTTCCCCTCCCAGCGTCTCGGTTTTACCGTGGCCCGCAAAAAACACCAATACGCGATCGTCAAGGCCGAGTCGCGGCGCCAGGTTGTCCTGCATCGCGGACAGGATCGCCTGTTTATTGGCTTGGGTTTCGTAAAGCGGAATTACCGTAAATCCCTGGCCCTGTAGAAAATCGGCCATTGCTCTCGCGTCCTTCACTGCATAGCTGAGATTCGGCCACGAATTCGCGTTCTCGTAGTGATCGATGCCGATCACGATGGCATAGCTGTGATCGAAGAACTGGGCCTCGACTATCCCAGGCAGAGACATGCACGCAAAACCGCAGGCCAGCGCAATCATTCGAGCTTTTCGCATGATGAGAACCTCCTCGCGCCTATTGCTTCGCCGCGCGTTGGAACTCCGACAGTTTCCCTTGATATTTCGAGTCGAGCGCGGCTGCCTTTTCCATCCACTTCAGCGCTTCCTCGCGGTCTCCCTCCTTGAACAGAATTTCTGCAAGCGTGTCGACGAAGGGCGCTTTGCTAGGACACAACTGAACGGCCAGCCGGGCGAGAGGCAGGCCGCTCTCCGCTTTTCCCTGCTGGAGATAGTCCCAAGCCAGCTGGTTCATCGGCGTAGCCACCACTGTCATGGCCTCTTCATAAGCGGCAACTGCATTCGTCGTATCGCCCTTTTCGTCGTAATCCAGGCCCCGTGTAACGGCGTCGTCGAACTTCCCAACCGCTGCCGGTGAACTGCCGCGCAAGGTAAGCACGCTCGAGTCCGATAGGCCGGCAACGGAAGGGGCAACGGAAGGCGCGTTCCTGAGCGGCTTCATCGTTAGCTCCGGATTCCCCTGGACGACCATGACGCTGATGATGATGACGCCGAATAGGGCGAAGAACGTGCCCGGCGCAGCATTCTTAAGCGCAAATGTCAGGCCGGCCGCTTTTGCATCGAATGTGGCGCCCTCGTGATTCGCGCTTTCAGTCCCGATCCCACCGGTAAACAAGCGGTATCCCAGAACGATGCTTGCCGTTCCGGCCGCAATGACGGCCAGACGAAAGACTGCGGCGTAAAGGAAAAACCCGGAAAACAGGCTCATGAGGCTGCCTCCGATTCTTTAACCGGGAATCCCGTTTTGGCGTTGCAGGCTGCGCCAAGTATATACCTTGCGAATGATCGCCAACGGTTATCGCCGCAGGACTGGTACGATATTTAGACTTGCAGATAGGGAAGGCATTGCCTGGTAAAGAGGGATTGCCGCGAAGCCGGGCGTGCGAGAGCCGCCACGCCGATCCGGCCCACTCCCGGCCAATCGTGGCCCGCCGCGTCCTGTGAGAAACTGAAGGTGGCGTATCCCGATGCGGCCACGTGGGCGCACCGCAGCCAAATCTCATTCCGAGCTCGCTGGCCGGCTGTCACGGCGCGCCGCGCCAAGCCTGAGCCCGGAAACCCAGTCGAAAAAGAGAAAATGATTAGTGTCGGCAATGTCACCATGCGCTACGGCTCGAAGGTGCTCTTTGAAGATGTGACCACCACCTTCACCTCCGGCCGCCGCTACGGGCTCACCGGCCCCAACGGCGCCGGCAAGACCACCTTCATGAAAATCCTCGCCGGCGAGCTCGATGCGCAAAAAGGCGCGGTCGTTCGCCCGCGCAAAATCGGCGTGCTGCGCCAGGATCAGTTCGCCTTCGACGCCTATCGCGTCATCGACACCGTCATCATGGGCAACACCGCCCTCTGGGCCGCCCTCGAAGAGCGCGACCGCATCTACGAGAAGGCCGAAATGACCGACGAAGACGGCATGAGGCTCGGCGAACTCGAAGGCGTGATCGGCGACGAGGACGGCTACACTGCCGAGTCCGACGCCGCCGTGCTCCTTGATGGCCTGGACATTCCCGAGGCCCTCCACGAACGCAAAATGGGCGAGCTGCAGGGGGGCCAAAAGGTGCGCGTGCTGCTCGCCCAGGCCCTTTTCGGCAAGCCTGAAGCCTTGCTCCTCGATGAGCCCACCAACTACCTCGATCTGGACTCCATCCACTGGCTCCAGGATTTCCTCTTGAGCTACGACGGCACGCTCATCGCCATCTCCCATGACCGCCATTTCCTCAACAGCGTCACCACCCACACCGCCGACATCGATTACCAGACCATCATCACTTACACCGGCGGCTACGACGAGATGGTGATGGCCAAAACCCAGATTCGCGCCCGCCTCGAATCGGAAAATGCCCAGCGCGAAAAAAAGATCGCCCAGCTGAACGAATTCATCGCCCGTTTTGCCGCTGGCACCCGCTCCAGCCAGGTCACCAGCCGCCGTAAAGAAGTCGAGCGCCTGCAGACCAACGAGCTGGCTCGTTCCAATATCCAGCGCCCTTATATCCGCTTCGATCAGCTCCGCCCCAGCGGCCGCCATGTCCTCGAATTCAAAAGCCTCAGAAAGAGCTATGGCGACTTAAAGGTCCTCGACGGTTTCAGCGCCAATGTGCTCCGCGGCGAAAAAATCTGCCTCATGGGCCGCAACGGAGCCGGAAAAACCACCCTTCTCAAGAGCCTCCTGGCAAACTATCCCGGTCTCGCCGACCCCGCGTTTACCCTCGACGCGGGCGCGGTCCTTTGGGGACACGAGGCGCAGGTTGGCTATTTTCCCCAGGACGTCGGCTCAACCATTGAGCACGGCCTCACCGTAGCGGAGTGGCTGCATCAATGGAAACCCGACGCTCACATCGAAGATATTCGCGGCATCCTTGGCCAGATGCTCTTCAGCGGCGAGGAAGGCGCCAAGCCCACCCAGGCGCTCTCCGGCGGCGAACAGGCGCGGCTGGCGTTTTGCAAACTGATTCTCACCCAGCCCAACATCCTCATCTTCGACGAGCCCACCAACCACCTCGACCTCGAAGCCATCAACGCCCTCAATATCGCCCTCCAGCGCTACGCAGGCACAGTTCTGCTGGTCACCCACGACCACGACCTCATTGACGAGGTCGCCACGCGCCTCTGGGTGTTCCATGACCACCAGATCGAGGATTTTCAAGGTCCGTATGAGGAATGGAATGGTAAACACAACTAAAACAGGCGCTTATGCTATCCAGGGTAAGCGCCGGTGATGTAGCCCTGGAGCTCCTGAATTGCCTGCTCCTGCCCTGAGATCACCCATTTCACCAGGTCGCCGATCGATACAATGCCGACCACGGCTTCGTCCTGCAATACCGGCAGATGGCGAAAATGGCGCCCGGTCATCATGCCCATGCATTCGTCCACGGTATGCTGTGGGCTGACGTACACCACCGGGCTGGTCATGATCTCTCTCACCAACGTCTCATGGGAGTGGCGACCCATCAGCACGCCCTTGCGCGCGAAGTCACGCTCTGAAAAAATGCCCACCAGCCGGCTCTCGGAGAGCACCAGCAAGGCCCCGACGTCGTGCTTCGCCATCAGCTCGATGGCTTCATAGACCGTCTGTTCGGGCGTCACCGAAAGGACCCTGCTTGTCCCTTTGCGCTTGAGCACCAATCCGATTGTGTCGGTGATCTCCATCCTGCACCTCTGGGCTTTGGCTTTCCGCGCCGCGGACCAGCCCTGGAACCCGCTCCGCAATGCATTCTGCATTCTTGCCGAAAAACCACTGAATCGGCAAGCCTCGGTTTTGCCCAAGGCCCAAAATTGCTCGCCGCCTCCCACCCGGGCAGCCGCGACCGGGGTGTTCAAAATGGAGCCCTTTCAAAGGAGGTTATAAATTGGATTCCGGCGACAGTGATTCCCTGTAGGCGCTCATCGTTGGTCAGAAACAGGTCGCAGCCCGTCGTCCCGGCCGTTGCCAGTTGAATCGCATCGGGCGGCCGAATTGATCCGCGGAGGCGAATGCGTGCAAAAGCCTCTGCGGCCTGTTCCACGAAAGGCAAAACTGTGATTCCCGGGCTTCGAAACAGCTGCCGATACCGTTGCGCCAACGCGAAATCACCCTTCGCCAAGGGGGTCACAAGAACCTCTCCGAGACTCATGACGGAAGTAAGGATTTCATCTCTGCGCGCTATGAAAGCACGGCTCAGATACCTTGCCCGTTCTGCCCGGGGCCCTTCCGCTTCGTACAAGTAGATAAAGAAATTGGTGTCGAGGAAAATGCGGCTCATTCCCAACCCTCGCGCAACTTGCGCACAAATTCATCGGGATCGACGCCCTTCCAATACTCCTTTCCCAACCCCTCCATTTCGAGGAGCCCCTCAAGCCAACCCTGCGCCGTCCGGTCGGCTGGCGCCCCTGTTTTATCGGGCGCGGAACCCCGGCTCAAGGCGTATGTTGGTTGTTCTTTTCGGGCCGCTTCGAAACGTGCTTTCGCCCACTCCAGCAGAGGCAGGTATTTCTCCGGAATCTCCCCGGCGTCCGGAAAGATCTTTCCCGTTCTCCCGGGATGCACCTCATCCGCTGGTAACAGCAACCGCCGCGTATGTTTTCCCGTCGCAAACAGCATCCGGTGTTTCCCAGGGTTTGGCCCTTTATTGGCGACACAGTGTTGCGAAGTGTGGACGCTCACCCCGGAACGCAGTTTTCCAGTAATGTTCTCTCGTGCCGCCCTATTCACTATTTCCTGAATCGTAAACTCCGACCGTCCAGGCTGTTCTTTGTGTAAAAGCGCAGTCGCCAGAAATACCTCAACCGCGCAGGAAACCTCAGCCATTACCG
>JASHTU010000432.1 GCA_030040395.1 Acidobacteriaceae bacterium | reverse complement strand
TGAGTCGGTTTCGAGGCATGGGCCAACCTCGGCTCCAGATCGCCTTTGGAAACGGCCTCGATGTCCGTTGGAGTGCCGGGAAGGCTCCTGGCGAGAAACCCCTGGCCGTAGAACTCAGCCAGCGCGTCACGATCGGCGAGAAACCAAGCTTCCATGGCCTGAACCATCAAGAACACCTGATGATGGTTGAGCGGGGGGAAGTCCCAGCCGTCGCGGGCGTGAAGGTGCTGGGAGGGTGAACCGGCACCGACCCGACCCTCCGAGTCAACAAGGAGGACGAAGGTTTCGCCGGGTTTGCCGTTTTGAATGGCGGTGCAAAAGCGATCGAACGCCTGCCGACGCCCGCCGCAGGCAACGATGCCAGGCCTGCGGTTTGAAGGAGCCAGCTTTGCGCAATAGCGGGCAAATCCCTCGTTGCACCGCTTGAGCGTGTCCTTGTTGTAGCCTCCACCCTCAACGTACGCGCGCACGCTCACCAGCGATTTCCCCCAATCTCGCCACTCATCCAAAGGTGTCCAAGCGAATAATCCTTGAGCCAAACCGTCAATCGCTCTTTATCCAGCCGCCGGATCACCGTAGACCCTTCAACCTTTTCACAGACGCAGACTGCTTCCGGATCGTCGGAGAAAGCATCGACGAGCGCATCGGAATGCGTCGTGACGATGAGCTGGGTGCGAGTGGATGCTTCGCGCAATAGATCGGCAAGCGTATGGATCGCATCCGGATGAAGCCCTAGTTCCGGCTCTTCGATACAGGTGAGCGGCGGAGGTGTTGGATTAAGCAGAATTACCAGCAAAGAAAGCCACCTCAACGTTCCGTCCGAAAGGCGGCTGGCCGGAGTGGATACACCCGATTCCTCACGCAAACGAAGCGAGATGCGCCCGCCTAATAGCTCGATCTCAACGTCTTCTGCACCATCATAGAACCTCGAAAGGAGGTCCCTGAACCTATCGCGCAGACCGAAATTGTCTCCTGTTCGGAGCGCATTCAGCATATGCGCAAGATTTCGGTGGTCCTCTTCAAGGAAAATGGTGCGCTCGCCTGCGGATTGCGGATCGCGGGGCTCAGCGTCCACCCCAAATACCCAGTCCCGGTAAAGTGCAAAGCGGGATATTTTCTGTTCGAAATAGTAAAGCTCCGGGTAATTGAAAACGTCCACGAGTTGGGAAAGTATGGGGAGGCGGACGTCGAGCGCCTTAGCCTTCGAGATCGAGAAATGCGATACGCTTGAACGAACGGTCGCAGAATCAGGCGAGTCGTGGGTCCTATGCACGAAAAACGGCTTTCTTTGATTTGTTTCGGGATCGATCTGCCCGAGTGTCTCGGAGAATACGTGCAAGGAATATGTCGGTGCGTGCTTGACAAGGCGAATTTCATAATAGTTCGGTGGACCGCCAGGCTCAGGGGGATCGAAGGTGACCATGATCGAGGGACTGGCAGCAGTCGAGTCATCTCTTCGCCCGCCTTTCCATAACCACTCGTCAACGCCCCCTGTTCTGACAATCGTGGACCATGGATCCTTGTCCGGAAGCTCCTTTAGGAGGCCAACGATTTCAACAAAATTCGACTTGCCCGACCCGTTCGGCCCGATCAGGATGTTCAGCGGCCGCAGCTCTATCTCTTCCGTGTTGGGTCCGAAGGAGAGCAGATTCACGGGGCGGATCGACTTGAGAAACGGGTGCTGGGCCATGGGTGCTCCTCCTTTCTGACCGGAATCTGCCACTACCGTATCACTTTATCCCAACCAACTGAGAAAGCGGCGGTCTGCGACGCTCGCTCCGAGCCAGGGTGGGCAGAGAACTTGACCGACGAGTCGGCCGCGCTACGCCAGCGGCGCGAGGTGCTTGGTGTTCTGGTAGGTGTAGGTGATGCGGTGCACGATCGTAATGGTGGAGAGCACGGCCAGCACCCACAGCACCGGAGCCATCGCGCCCCAGTGGTTGAACAAGGCGCCCAGCAGGATGAGCACGATGCGCTCCGGCCGCTCCATGAATCCCACTTTGCACTGGCCGATGAGCGCCTCGGCGCGGGCGCGCGTGTAACTGACCATGAGCGAGGCGACCATCACGAAGGCCACCAGCACCACGTAGCGGAACCGGTTGATGCGGCCGTAATAGACCAGCAATCCGAAAAAGAGCACCACGTCCGAATAGCGGTCGATGACCGAGTCGAAGTACGAGCCGAAGACCGTCACCTGGTTGGTGCGGCGCGCCACCCGGCCGTCCACCATGTCAAAGATGCCGGCGGCGAAGATCACGAGACCGGCAAAGAAAAACATGCGGTCGGCATTGGTGGCGTTGGCGTGGCCGAAAAGAACCGCGGCGGCAATATTGATCACCAGGCCGAGAAACGTAAGCACGTTGGGGGAGATGCGGGTGAGCGCCAGCCCATACACAATGCGGTCGAGCAGCCACCCGCAGCCGCGCCCGAATGCGCTGGTCCAGGTCATTGAAGCTTCCAGCTCCTAGTTTCTAGCTTCTAGCCTCCCCGCTAGAACCGAGTTCATTGCCTGATCGCCAATATGGTTGGCAGCTAGCGGCTAGAGGCCAGCTGCCGGGTCCTTCGATGCTACTGCGTTGCTCCGTCCGCAGGCTGTCCGTCGCCATTTTCACCGTCGTCGTGGATCGTGGTCAGTTTCAAAACCTCCAATTGGCGCTTGCCGTTTGGGGTAACGATGGTGGTCACGTCGCCCACGCGCTTACCCACCAGGCCGCGACCGATCGGCGAGGTGGTGGAAATCAGCCCCTTGGCCACGTCAGACTCCTCGCTGGTGACGAGCCGATAGACGAACTCCTCGTCTTTGGTCGAGTCGTAAACCACCACGGTCGAGCCGAAACCCGCCTTGTCGCGCGGAATGTTGGCAAGGTTGACGAGCGACAACTCGGCCATGCGCCGCTTGAGTTGGCCCAGGCGCGCGTTTACAAAATCCTGGCGCTGCTTGGCCATGTGATATTCGGCGTTCTCCGAGAGATCGCCCATGGCCACGGCTTTCTTGATCTCTGCAGGGAGTTCGTAGGCAAGCTCGTGCTCCAGACTGTTGATTTCGTCGAGAAGCTGTTTTTTGATGTGTTCGGGCATGCAATCCCATGGCGAGCGAGCAGAGTGTCTCGCCCCGCGAGAAATGAAACGACCTGATTTTTCATTATACGGCAGGGCGACCGGCGATTATACGGCAGCGACGGCCAGCGACAGGAAGGGATCAGGAGTCAGGAGTTGGGGTCCCCCAATCCCTGCCTTTCGTCGAGAAACGACTGCAGAATGAGCGTGGCGGCCACTTGATCGACCACGCGGCGGTGCGCCTGCCGGGGGTGTCCGGCCTCATAGAGCACCTGATGGGCGTGGTGTGTGGTCAGGCGCTCGTCCCAGAGATGGATCGGCAACCCGGTAAGGCTTCCCAATTCGGCGGCGAAAGCCTGCGTCCGCGCTGCCTGCGGGCCTGGCTCGCCGGAAAGCTGCAGCGGATTGCCGACGACAATGCCGGTCACCCCAAAACGCCGGCAGAGCCGCGCCAGCGAACGCAGATCGTCCCGCCGCTTGCCGGTGCGCGTCAGCGTGAGTAAGGGTTGCGCGATGAGGCCCAGTTCGTCCGACACGGCTACCCCGATCCGGCGATTGCCCACGTCCAAACCCAGATAGCGCGGTTGCCCACCACACTCCATGTCCCCTCACCCCCTCCAGCTTAGAGCCTGATTTCTGGAGATAAACGATTCTTTGGACCGGTTTGCGACCGATAGAATCAAAACAGAAACAGAGTCCCAACCGGGGCTCTTCACGTCCTAAAAGAAATGAAGGATCGAAACCCAGCAGAATGACCAGCCGCACACGAATGAGCAGAAAAAAAAAGAGTTCTCGCGCGGTGAATCTATTGCTGGCGATTCTTCTGGCAGTACTCGCCGCAGTCGGGGTGGCCGGGTGGATGATTTTGGCCCCCTACGGGCCGGTGAGCGAAGCCATCGTCGATGTCGCGCCCGGTTCCCCCGCCACGCTCATCGGTCGTCAGCTGGAAGAGGCGGGGGTAATCCGCAGCCGGTATGGGTTCGACCTGATGCGCATGATTGAACGCGGAACCCTGCGGGCCGGCGAATATCGATTCACTGAGCCTCTACCATTGATCGAGGTCTATGAACGGATTGCGCGCGGAGATGTTTTCACCGTTGCTTTGACCGTCCCCGAGGGCGCCAACAGTTTCGAAATCGCCGTGCGTGTGCAAGCGGCGGGACTCGGCTCGAGCCAAGCGTTTCTTGAAGCGGTGGTGAGCCAGGCGGGCCTGGTAGCCGATCTCGACCCAGGAGCCAAGAGCCTGGAAGGTTATCTCTTTCCGGATACCTACCGGTTTTCGCCCAAGGCATCGCCGGACGAGATGGTGACGGCCATGGTGCGGCGTTTCAGGTTGGTGGCCGCGCAACTGGGATTGAGGGAGAACGTACACGACGTGGTGACATTAGCTTCCCTGGTTGAGCGCGAGACGGCGGTCGCTGGGGAGCGTCCGCTGGTGGCCAGCGTCTATGTGAACCGGCTCAATAAGAAGATGCCGCTCATGGCCGATCCGACTGTGATCTACGGGCTGGAGCTCGAAGGCTTGTGGCGCGGCTCCCTTTACCAGAGCGACCTGGACCGCGATACTGCGTACAACACCTATCTCCACCCCGGCTTGCCGCCGGGTCCGATCGACAATCCCGGCGCCCCCTCGCTGCGCGCCGCCATGCACCCGGCGGATACCGATTATCTCTACTTCGTGGCCGCCAGCGATAATCCGCAGGGGCGCTCGCTGTTCTCCAACACTCTCGATCAGCACGTCCGCAACGTGGATGGCTATCGGCGGGCGTTGAAACGAGGCGGTGGACGATGAGGGTGGCGCGCCGTCTTCTTTCTCTTGCCGCGCTGGGTCTGCCGCTTCTGCTTTCGGGTTGTTTTCTCTTCAGAAGAATCCACCATCTGCCCATTCCTGAACCCCCGTCCACTGTGCTCACCGTGACGCCAGAGCAGTTGGTCGCGCAACTCAACCAGCGTTGGGACGCATTCACAAGTCTCACAGCGACGGTCGATATTCAAGCTACGCAATTCAAAACCGAGCAGGGAGTGGCCAAGGAATACACGACTTTCCGCGCGAATATCCTCATGCGCAAGCCGGGCATGCTGCGGGTCTATGGCCGGGTTCCGGTCATCGGGACAGAAATGTTCGACATGGCCAGCGACGGCGAGAATTTTACTGTCTACATTCCCCACTACGAAAAGGCTTACGAGGGCTCCGACACGCTGACCAAGAAATCTCCCAGCCTGCTGGAGAATCTGCGCCCGGGGTTCTTTTACGACGCCATGGCGGTGCATGGAATACCGCCCGACGACGACTACTCCGTGACCGCGGACTCGGAGACGGTGGAGGACGTCAACAGGAAACATTTGCTGCTCACGCCAGAGTACATCCTCAGCATCACGCGGCCCACCTCAGTGAGCCATCAGTTGACGCCGGTGCGCGTGATCACCTTCCATCGCAGCGATATGCTGCCGTACGAACAGGATTTATATGACAGCAAGGGCAACTTGGAGACTAATGTGACCTACGCCAACTATCAGGCTTTCGGTTTTGGGACCTATCCCCAGGCGATCACCATTAAACGCCCCCTCGAAGGTTTTCAGCTCGAGTTAGCGATCGAAAAAGTCACCGAAAACATCGACCTGAATAACGACCAATTTATCGTAAAGGTCCCACCGGGAACAAAGATCCAGCACTTGGAGTAGCGTCGCAGCCCACGGCGGCGGCGCTACCAGACGTTCCATCTCGGATTCTTCCAGAAGGCGACCGCTGCCGTGTCCTGATCAGGAGGGCAGCCGTCACGACGAATCGGCGGACGCGGTGTAGTTCAACTGAGGTAGCTGTAGCTCCGCTCAGGTTTGAGCGGCGAACCTGCCGTTTCTCATTCCCGATGGCGTCAACGTCTCGCTGCGCCGAGGACGTCTACCGTGCAGTCATTCGCGACGAAGCCGCCCGATCCGAGCTTCGCTTATCTTTCAATTCGGGATTCGGCGGGATGGCGCGCCCGGGTTACAACGTTTTCGATGGTGCTTTCTACAAGAGCCGGGAAGCCGCGTGGCTTTTTCCTTAAGGAAACGCCACCTTGCACGATGCCACGATGGCAGGATTTGAATCGAAAACGCTCTAATTTTGGTTTCCGGGCTCCGGCAGCGCAAACGCCATATAACCCTTCCACGTCTCGGGATTCATGACGCCGCCAGGAGGAAGGTAGGCGCCTTTGGGGTAGCGTGTGCCTCCGCCGCTCACGGCCAGCAAAATATATTCCCGTCCGTTGACTTCATAGACCGCGGGCACGCCTTGCGATCCGTTAGGCAGCTCTTTGCTGAAAATCACCTTGCCGGTGGCGCTGTTCAAGGCGTAGAGCTTGGAGTCGTTTCCGGCAAACAGGATCAACCCTCCGGCCGTGATCACCGGCCCGCTTTTCGGATACGCATTTCCCCGCATCTCGTCGCCCGGGGGCGCCTGCGGAATGCCGCCATACGGCGTCTGCCATTTGATTTTGCCGGTATTCAGGTCGTAGGCGGTGATGGTGCTCCATGGCGGGGTAATTACATAGGGCTCGTTTCCATAACCGGTCTTGTAGCGGGATGGGGGTGGCTTGACGCCCTCCGGGTAAGGGGGTTCGGACATCGACCTCACAATAGCCTGCATGGCCGCGGAAGGCGCCGAGCCGGGAGGGGCCATTTCCGGGTGCTTCAGAAACGCCATCAGATAGTCCATCGATTGCGCCGGTAGCGTAGAAAACGCAGGCATATCTCCTCTACCCTTCACGATGGTGTTGCGGGTCGCATCCTCGCCCAGGCGGCTGACGACCGTGTCGAGCGCAGGCCCGCGATCTCCCTTCAAGTCGGGGCCGTGGCAGGTCTGGCAGGTCTGCTCATAGACGGCGCGGCCCATTTCCTCGGCGGTAGGGAAGCCTCCTCTGGCGCGTGGCTCCGCATTGGGCGGGAAACTGGGAACCAATCCGCCCGCGTTCGCGGTGGTCGATTCTCCGGCCGGAACGAGCTTCACAATCGATGGCATGTCTTTCGAAACCACGTAAACCGTGCCGTCCGTCGGATCCGAGCCGGCGCCGAAGAACAATGCGCCGCCGTTCACGCTGGGGAGGTTGATGGTGTCGACGCCGACGCTCGGCGGCATAAAGAAGCCGGCTTTCGCTTGGCTTATGCGATTTTTCCACCAGACGAGGCTCGAAGGCCTCATGAAGCCTTGGTACATGTCACTCATGGTCCATCCCTGGCGGGCGAAGGGGGGCACGACGGTCGGAAAAGGCTGCGTCTTCGAGGTCACTTCCCCTGGCGTGTCGCTGGCCGGAACGGGACGCTCCACGATCGGCCAAAGCGGCCTTCCCGTGACCCTTTCGAACACATACAGGAAGCCATTCTTCGAGGCGACGGCCACTGCGTCCACCATCTTGCCGTTGTGCTTCACGGTCACGAGCTGAGGGGCGGCATTCAGGTCGTAATCCCACAGATCGTGGTGAACGGTCTGGAAATGCCAGAGCTGCTTGCCCGTGCTGGCGTCCAGCGCCACGATGCAGTCGGCATAGAGATTGTCGCCGGGCCGGTCTCCGCCATAGAGCTCGTACTTCGCGGACGCCAGTGGAACAAAGACGATTCCGTGCTTGTCATCGACGGTAAGTTCGCCCCACGCATCCACACCGCCCATGTATTTGTAGGCGTCTTTGGGCCACGTGTCATATCCGGGTTCGCCGGGACGCGGGATGGTATGGAAGACCCAGACAAGTTTTCCGGTGAGCACATCGAAGGCGCGAATATCGCCGGGAGGAGCGAGGTACCCCTCTCCGGTGGCGCTGCCCAGGATGATGATGTTCTTGTAGACGCGGCCTGGAGTCCTTGAGGCCAGCGGCCGGGTGGTCCGGTAGAGGCCCAATCGCAGATCGAGTTTCCCGTGATCAGCGAAGGAGTCCACGAGATTGCCGGTCCGCGCGTCGATTTCCTGCAGGAATCCTCCTGATTCCACGATCAGCCTGCGGTCCCGTCCATCCTTGCTCTCCCAATATGTCGCGCCTCGTAGGCCCGCGATGCCGCCGAAGCGGGAAGGCATGCCCCCTGGAGTCGCGAAGGCATGCACCCACAGTTCCTTGCCTGTGGCCGCCTCCACCGCAACCAGCGCCCCGGCTTTGGCCGCGAAATAAGCGACGTTACCGACCACGAGGGGACTGAAGGTGTAGGTCAGGTCATCCCCGGTCGGATAGCGCCAAGCCGCCTCCAGCTTGTCCACGTTGCTGGTGTTGATCTGCTTCAAAGCCGAATAGTGCGAACTGTCCGGTCCCCCGAGATAATCCTTCCAAGTGGTGCGGTTTTGCTGCGCGGATGCTGTTCCAGCCCAGACGAGTGGGGTTAGAACAACTGGAAGAATCAGCCGCCGGAGCTTGCTCATCGTAGTCCCTCGCGTTACCGCAGCGTCCGCTTCGCTGGTGCGAACGCGTGCATGTAATTCCAGAAAATAAATATGCCGTTTACGCAGGACGGGAGCCTGTCCCGCGCGATCTCGGCCTTCCTTCCATTTCACGCGTGGCCCGGCGGTGAATTGGGTATGTTGCAAGACATTTTTCGAATTACGCAACTCGCGGAAAACCGCATTTCATTGCAGAATGCACTCTATCATGTTTTAGGGAGCGCACGGTCGCGGAGAACGCGGCGGTGCACGAGCCACTGATTGCCGAGCGGAAAATCCCCAGATTCCGTAATAGTCCATAGGTATATCACATTCTGTTCTAAATGGGCTCGTAGGTCGAGGATCTGGCGCTTTACGCTATGCTGGCGCGGAAATAGGCAGAAAGTCTTGTCCGCTTTTGATCTGCCCCCTTACCCGAAGGCAGGCGAAAATCGCGGAAGAGACACGAAAATCCACGCGAGAAGGCGCACATCGTGGGAAGGCCTGAATCCGGCCAACTTCTACATTTTTGAATTTACTTGGGAGGTTTGGAGGCGCGGGCCGGGATCGAACCGGCGCATAAAGGTTTTGCAGACCTCGGCCCGTCCTCTAAGTCGTTATGAAAACAGGGCACTTCCGCTGGGCGAAGCCCCCAAAAACGGCTTTTTTAGCACCCATTTTTCGCTTAACGGCAGCTTAACGGCAGCTAGAATTCCGGCCTCCAACTCGGCCCATTTCACCGCCGTGTGCTGCATCTCTCCTCCTGCCGTTACCGTCGCTGGATCCGAACTCAGGGCCAGCTGACCCGAGGATCATGAAACTCTTCGAATTCTCTGTCAAATCTCGAAAAAAGATTCCGGCCTTCGAGCCTCATT
>JASHTU010000431.1 GCA_030040395.1 Acidobacteriaceae bacterium | reverse complement strand
GAAGGGATTGAAAAAGAGGCTGGGCCGAATGTGAAGGTGAACTATGCCGCGTATGACACCATGGACGGCGAAGACGCGGCCATGAAGGCGGCGAGCGAATCGGATGTGGCCGTGGTGGTGGTGGGCAACAATCCCACGTGCGGCGACGAAGCACACGCGTGGTATAGCACGCCGAGCGAGGGCGGCGGGATTACGCTGCCGTGCACCGTGCCCAGCGACGGGCGCGAAGGGCGCGATCGCGAGACCATGGACCTTTACCAGGAGCAGATTGTCAAGCAGGTGATGATCAAGAATCCGAAGACGGTGGTGATGCTGATGGCGAGTTTTCCATTCACGATCAACTGGACGGAAGGCCACGTTCCGGCGATCTTGATGATGGCGCAGGCTTCACAGGACGAAGGGACGGCGCTGGCCAAGGTATTGTTCGGCGACTACGACCCGGGTGGCCACCTGGTGCGCACTTGGCCGAAGTCCGCCGACCAGTTGCCGCCGCGCATGGATTACAACATCCGCGACGGATACACCTATATGTACTTCAAGGGCCAGCCACTGTATCCGTTTGGGTTTGGGCTGAGCTACACGACGTTCAAGTTTTCGAATCTGCGCACCAGTGCAGAGCGGTTGGCGAAAGATGGGTCAGTGACGGTGAACGTGGACGTGACCAACACCGGCAGTCGCGCCGGGGACGAAGTGGTGCAGCTTTATGCGCAGCATCCGCATTCCGCGGTCGAGCGGCCACGCGAGGAGCTGGAGGGGTTTGAGCGGGTAGCGATTGATGCGGGCGCGACCAAGACGGTGTCGATCGAGTTGCCGGCTTCGCGGCTGGCTTATTGGGACGTGGGCGCGCAGGCGTTTCGCGTGGAAGAGGAACCGGTGAGCCTGATGGTGGGCGACTCTTCGGCGGACATCGCGCTGAAGACGACGGTACAGGTGGAGTAGGACGAGCCGGGATCGGGTTTGGTCGGCGCTGCGCTGAAAGCCGGGCGAGCGGTTCTGTTCAGTTTTTCCGGTCGACAAGGTAGCGGGCTACGGATTTGAGGCCATCGGCGCGGCTGCCGTAGGGTTCGAGGGCGGCGAAAGCTTCGTCAATAAGGCGGGCAGCGTCGCGGCGGCTCTGGTCGACGCCGTAGACGGCGGGCCAGGTGGCTTTTTCCGTGGCCACGTCCTTGCCGGCGGTCTTGCCGAGTTGCGCCGAGTCCATGGTCATGTCGAGGATGTCGTCGATGATCTGGAAGGCGAGGCCGGCCTTGCGGCCGAAGCGGTCAAGGCGGGCGATGTCGCCGGGAGTGGCTCCGCCATAGACACCGCCGGAGACCACGCTGACACGGATGAGCGCGCCGGTTTTGGCGCGATGGATGGCCTCGACGAGTTCCGGGGTAGGTTGGAGGCGTTCACTTTCGAGGTCGAGCACCTGACCGCCGATCATGCCGTCCACCGTGCCCACGGCGTTGGCGATGAGGGCGACAATTTGGACGGTTGCGGGGGGCGGGCAATCGAGACCCGCGAGGACCTCGAAGGCGCGGGTTTGGAGGGCGTCGCCGGCCAGGATGGCGATGGCTTCGCCGAAGGCGACGTGGCAGGTGGGTTTGCCGCGGCGCAGGTCGTCGTTGTCGAGGGCAGGAAGATCGTCGTGAATAAGCGAGTAGGTGTGGAGCATTTCGAGGGCCGCGCCGAGCCGTTCGATGCCCGGAGGCAGGGCGCCGGCGATGGTAACGCCGGCCTGTTGGGCGAGCACCGGGCGGAGCCGCTTGCCGCCGGCAAAGACGGAGTGGCGCATGGCGGCGTGAATCGAGGCCGGGATGGTTTGCGGAGTGGGAAGCAGCGCCTCCAGCGCGTGGTCGGTGCGCTCCGCGCCCTCGTGGATCAACGATTTCACATCGATGGGCATGGCACTCATGATACCCGAGGATGCGACGGCTCTGGCGTCGCTGAGAGACGCCTTTGCTCGAGAAAGCAGAGGGCGGCGAAAGCCAGCAGGCTGAGGGCGCTGATCCAGCGGCCGGTGATGACGTCGGGGGTGGTGGTCCAGTCGACGGCAAGGTCTACGCGGCCCTGGGGAACAGGAACGGCGATCAGACCGTCGTCGCGGTGGGGCAGGGAAGCGACAGCGCGCCCGTTTACCTGAACCCTCCACGCTGGATAACTGAGGAGGCGGAGCACGAGATAGCCAGGTTGGTTGGCGAAGGCGCGAAGGGTGCGATGCTCGGGGTTCATTCGGGCGCCGCCGGCAAAGGAGAACGCAGCGTCGCAGGTGTGCTGATCGGGAGTCCAGAAGGGGTTGGTGCTGTTGGGGTCATCTTTGCCGAGTTCGATGGATGGATCGGCGACCAGGCAGGCGGCGGGCATTCCCGTAGCGATCTCGGTTTCGTCGGCGCGGGGAGGCTCGTACTCGTACATGCCTTCAAAGCCGGCGCCGTTGCGGTAATCGGTGAGCATGGACGGAACGGTGTCCTCAGGGTGGCAAACCTGGAAAAAATAGGTTGCCGCAAAGGCCGTAGCGGCGAGAAACGCTACTGAGCAGGCGGCCAGAACAGCTGAGCGAGCGCGGCGGCCGGCAGGCCAAACCGCGGCAGCAAAGAAAATGGCCATGGGCGCTTCGACAGCCTCGAGCCAGCGCCAAGGGTATTGGAGGAAGCGGAACTCCGGAAGCAGAAGCCAGACCGGCCGGGAAATGGGAAAGAGCAGGAAGAGGACGGCGAAGGGAATGACGGCGAGAGGTATCCACCAGCGGCGGGAGCCGGTGGATTTTTCCGCGGGGAGCGCGCGGCGCCGCCAAGCCACAATTATGGATGCGATGGCGACGGCGATCATGGAGACGGCAATCC
>JASHTU010000430.1 GCA_030040395.1 Acidobacteriaceae bacterium | reverse complement strand
TTAGGCTTCTCCTGCTACATCTGGCTCATTCACCACGTGCCGGTGGCCAAGGTGGCCACCTATGCCTACGTCAATCCCCTGGTCGCCGTCGTCCTGGGCGCGGCGGTGCTTCACGAGCACCTGCAGACGACGGAGTACGTTGGCATGGTCGCGATCCTCTGCGCCGTTGCGCTGGTCACCTCATCGCAGATGAAGAGCGGACGATCGACTGCGGAAATCGAAGTCGGCCCGGTTGAACACGAGGCGTGAAGGCCAATCGGAAGCCCCGGCCGAGTTAAACCGCGATCGTGTATTTTATTAGGTTGAAAGTCAATGTCTGGCCCATTTGGCGCAGTATTACGGTCTTGCGTCTACTCCCTGACTCACCAAACCGATGATCTTTTGAGCGGGATGCACTATAGCCTCATAACGCTTGCTTATTGCAATTCTCGGCACCTTGGACGGATAAACCACCATCCGCGGGTGCGTCCCTGACAAGAAAGACAGTCGGCTAGCTATTTCCGCATGTTCGAATGGCGATGAAACGCCGCGAGATGCTGTCCGTTCCGAAAATGCAAAGATCAATCGCTCCGGCCCGCATACACGTACTAATTCGCCGGCTTCCCATTCCACATTTGCAGACAGTTCCTCGCCGATATCAACAATGATCGCCCCGACCTCCGGCGCCAGCGTAGAAACTGCCAGACGCCAAAGATCGTCATTATCCGGTGGACATTGAATTGTCCCCGATCCTCCCGACCATACCAGGAATTTCTGTGAACGAATCCGCCGCGTATGTCGGAGGATCCGCGGCAACTGGCTGCGATGCCGCAAACCAGTGACCGAGAACTTCATGATCGAGAACAAGACCGTGCTCGTAAACAGGACGGATAAGAAAATATCAAATGCGAGGTTAACTGCGAAGTTATTAAAATTCATCACAGGTGAACGCAACCATAAAAATAAGGGGACCATGGCGACACCGATCAAAGTTACAGTAATAAGGGCAGTGGCTGGTCTTCTAACATCGTCATCTGTAAGTGTAATTACCTGTCCCCATGGTGATACGGCCCCCTCCCAAAAGCGTAGAAGATCTCGTGAATATGCGCCTCGATGAAATCTGCGGAGCCACAGCACAACGGAAAGCGGGCGGCGACTTCGCGCGAGCATCTGTTGGACTGCCGGCCACATCCACCAGATGAAAGCAACCAGCCATAAGGGCGTCATTTTGTCAGCCCGCAAAGGGCCAACAGCAAAGGCCACAATGAGCAGCACCACCACCAACGCCATGCGGCGCTTCACTGTGTGGATCGCAGCCCACCAACCATTGAGATAGAGATCGATACTCGCTTCGGTTTCGAGATTAGGCATCCAGCGTCCTTTTTGGCGTTCATCTGGCGCCCGGAGGTTGTTCGCGCAGTTTAAACCGTGATGGCTCCGGCCAACCAAATGCCGGCGCGAGAGCAGTTTGAAAGGTCGTCGGGGGCCGGTCCGAATCGCTGAGGCGCGGGCGCGGCAACGGTCGATCCCCCCAGGGCTCAGTTCTGCGGCGGAGGCACGTGAGCGATGTAGAAGCCGAAAAGAACCAGCAGGGCAACTGCCATGACCAGCGCCATGCGGAGGCGGGATTGAAAGCTCGTCTTTGGCGAGCCGATGCGCGGAACCATGGGCATGGCCAGCAGCAATCCCGAGCTGAATCCGCCCAGGTGGGCCATGTTGTCGATGTTGAGGCCCGAATGGACCCACAGATTGCCCGCCCAGATGGAGAACCCGATGGCCAGGTTAATGGCGGCGAAATAGATGACCGCCTTGCGCAGGCGCTTGAGCTCATACACGGGGATAGGCAGGCGATTGGATTTGAGCAGGATGATGAGTGCGCCGGCGATGCCGAAAACCGCGCCCGAGGCGCCCGCGCCCGCAGGAAAGACGATGTTGCCGCCGTCGTGAATCGGCCAAACCCAGTTCACCAGCGTGGAAAGCAGGTTGCCGGCCGCGCCGGTAAGGATGTAAGCGGCGATGAGACCGAAAGACCCCATGAGTGGCTCGGCGAGCAGGCCGAGGTTCCAGAGGCACCACATGTTGGTGGCCAGGTGAAGGATGCCCACGTGCAGGAACATGGCGGTGATGATGCGCTGCCATTCTCCGTAAATCAGCACCGCGCCGGCGTTGTTGGCGCCCCAGCGCATGAGTTGATCCACATTGGGGCTGAAGGGGCTGATGCCGTGGAAGACCATGGCCAGATACACTGCACAATTGACTCCCACGAGGAAATAGGTTGCCGGCGCCGCAGCCCACGTGGGCCGCTGGCGCCGCACCGGCGGCGGGGGCGGAGTGTAGCGGGACTCCGGCGGCAAAAGCTCCGGTGAAGCGCCGTAAATGTGCGCCGAACCCTGTCCGCGAAGCGCAGAACCGGACTCCCAGTGAACCGGATTCTGTCCACCGGGTGGAGAGTCGGGGAAATGGCTGCCCATACCTTTAACTTTACTGCATTTTGACGTTTCTGGGACGGCTGTTGGACGGGCTTTCCGCTGGCCGAGACGGCGGCCGGCCGTGGAAAACAGCGCGCCCGGCCTTCACAGCAGCGAAGGCCGGGCGCGACGGATCGATCAGAACGGGACGATGAAGAAGTTATTGATTGGTGGCCGTGGCCAGGGCGCCGGGGCGCGCGTCGAATTTGAGCGTGGCCGAAGGGTCCGGGCTCAGCGTCGTTC
>JASHTU010000038.1 GCA_030040395.1 Acidobacteriaceae bacterium | reverse complement strand
GGCCTTTCCCGGCGCAGGCGCAGCGCCTTGTAAATCACCCAAAGCTTGGGCAAGCCGCAGTCCATCCTCGCCATGATCTGCTCAGCTTCCATGCCGTTCTCAAGCTCTGCCAACATCGCTCGCCGCGTTTCGTAATCCACCTCGCCGCGGTTATCCGGATCGACCAGCGTCAAATTCCACAGCTCGCTGCCCTGGTATCTGTCCGGCACGCCGGGCGCCGTGCACTGTATCAGCGTCTGCGCCAGGCTGTTCAAGCGGCCCGCGTGCAGCACCAGGCCCAAATACGCCTCCAGCGCGGCCACGAACTCCCGCGACTCCAAAATCCGCTCGATGAACGCATCCAGCGCGTCCTCGAACTCCTTGTTCTGCTGCGTCCAGCTGGTGTGCTCTTTGCCCTCGCGCGCGGCCTTTTGCATATACGCCTTCAGCCGCTCCGCCGAGATGGGCCACGCGCCCACCAGCGTTTGATAAAGAAAATACTCCGTGTTCCGGTCCGGATACGCGCCGCTTTTGAAGCTCGCATTCATCCGCGCCCAGCGGTGCAGCGCCGCTTTCCATCGCCCCGGCGTCTCGGTAATCACAGCCAGCCGCGCGCGCACGTCGTCGGAGCGCTTGGTGTCGTGCGTCGCAAGCGTAGTCATGGTCAGCGGGCGCGTGGATTGCGTCCGCATGCAATACTCGTGAAACTCCGCCATCGACACGCCCTCGCCATCCGGCGCGCCGCCCACCTCGTTCAGCCCGATCATCCGGTTGAAGCAATAGAGCGCGGTGTCTTCAATCCCCTTGGCCATCACCGGCGCCGTGAATTGCTGAAAGCGCAGCAGGAACTCCGTCTGCAGGCCGCCCCGGGCGCGCAGCTTCAGCACTTCGCCGATAAAATCCAGCAGCGCCGGGTCCAGGTCTGTCCGATGCGTCTTCGCCTCGGCCACGGCATGGTCGATCACGCGGCGATCTTCGTCTGTAATCTGGTCCCGCTCCGGGATCACGTAGGTTCTGTAAATCGAAAATCCGGCCGCGACTTCCCGGATCGCCCGCCGAATCTCCGCGCGTGTGTAATCGCGCCGGTCGCGGTTGTTTTCGCAGATCTCCACAAACTGGCTCGCCAGCCGGTTTACGTCGCTGCCCAACGCTTCCTGTTCCGCGCTGATTCGCTTAAGGTGCGCGATCTCGGCAAACTCCGCCGTCGCTCCCGTAAAGCCCTGGTAGGTTTCCGTGAGCTCCCTCAGGCCTTCTCCACAAACCATAAGGCCGTTACAGAGATTGAGGAAATCGTAGCCCGTTGTGCCTTCGATGGGCCAGCTCGCACGCAGCTCTTCGCCGGGCTCGAGGATTTTTTCGGCCACGATCCACGCGTCCGGCGCGCGCTCGCGCAGCCGCTCGAAGTACTGCTGCGGGTCGCGCAGTCCGTCGGGGTGGTCCACGCGCACGCCGTCGAGGACGCCCGCATGCAGCCACTCCAGAATTCGCTTGTGTGTGGCGTCGAAGACATGAGGCCGCTCCACGCGCACCCCGATCAGCGTGTTGATGTCGAAAAAACGTCGGTACCCCAGTTCCTGGTCGGCCGTGCGCCAATAGGCGAGCCGGTAAGTCTGCAGGTTGAGAAATTCGTCCAGCACGTCATAATCCTTGTTCAGCTCCTCCACGGCCCGCGCAATCGCAGCCGCCACCTCCGGGTTTTCTTCGCGAACCCGGCGCAGCAGCTCGTAAATCACCGCCTTGTCCCGCTGACGCAGCTCGATCTGGTCCCGGTCCGTCGATTCGGGCGCGGGCAGTCGCGCCAAACTGTCGGCAATAAAGTTGAGTGTCGCGTTGTGCGCATACTCGGCCGCCTTGGCCAGCGGAATCGCCAGTGAGCGCGGAGCCAGCGGAAACTGGTTGTCCATGTACACGGCGCGAAAGCTCTCGCCGTCCAGCTCGATCCTGATCTGCCCGGCGCTCAACACCCGCCCATATTGGTCGCTGAGCACGGGAATCAAAACCTTGTTCTGCAGCTTCACCTCCGCGGAGTGCCAATCGATGTCGAACCAGGTGGCGTAGAGGCTCGATGGACCGTTTTCGAGCACATCCCACCAGTAGCGGTTCTGCGGGCGCGTAGCCATGTGGTTGGGCACGATATCGAGCACCTGGCCCAGGCCTAGCTCGTCGACACGCAGGGAAAACCGCCTCAGCCCCTCTTCGCCGCCGAGCTCGTCGTTCACGCGCTCCTGGTCCACCACGTTGTACCCGTGCGTGCTCCCTGGCGCAGCCTGCAAATAAGGCGAGCAGTACAGATGGGACACGCCCAGAGCCTGCAGATAGTCCGCGACACGGCTCGCGTCCTCGAACGTGAAACCCGCATGAAGCTGCAACCGGTATGTGGCAGACGGCGTGCGTCGCATAAACAGCCTCGGCGGCCCCTTCGAGGCCAACGGCGCGGCCTGCGATTAGATGATCGCAAGCGCCGCCCGGATGCTCCACGCTTGATCGCCATCCATACTCAGGCTACCGCGTTGCTCGCCGTAGCCCGTCCCGTTCCCCTTTCGCCGGAACGCGCCAAAGCCGGACCTGTTCCGGCGCAAATTTCGGGACTTGCCTCCGAGCCGAGTACCTTATGATAATGACTACGCGCTCCCCCGGAGGCTCGAATCGAGCGTAAACAGAGTTCTCCACGCGCAAAAACGCAGGACTTCCATCGTGAAAATGCAGCATCCGCTGAGTCCTTCCCCAATCCGGTCCGGTCTCTCGCTGGCGCTCTGCGTCTGCGCTTTCACGTTGCGTGCATTCGCCGACGGCCCTGACTCCATCCCCAACACCTTTGCCCCGGCTTCCACGCCCGCGCACGAAATCTATAACCTTTCCCTCTTCGTGCTCACCATCACCGGCGCCCTCTTTGTCTCGGTCGCGTCCCTGCTGACGTACGTCTGCATTCGCTACCGGCGCAAAAAGTCCCACCCCATCAACGAGCCGCCGCAGGTTTACGGCAGCCTCCAGGTCGAACTCGCCTGGACGGTCGTTCCTATTCTCATCATTGTCGTGCTCTTCCTCACCACGGCGCGCTTCATCTTCGCCATCCAGGACCAGCCGGAACCAAGCGACGCCCTCAATGTCACCGTCATCGGCCATCAGTTCTGGTGGGAGTTCCGCTATCCCGGCTACGGTGTGGTCACCGCCAACGAACTGCACATCCCCGTCAGCACCCACCAGCGGCCGGAACCCACGTTTCTACGCCTCATTTCAGCCGATGTGGACCACAGCTTCTGGGTGCCGCAGCTTGCCGGCAAAACCGATCTCATTCCCAATCATCCCAATGAAATGTGGATGGATCCCGACGAACCCGGCCTGTACCTGGGCCAATGCGCGCAATATTGCGGCATTGAGCACGCCATGATGCTCATCCGCGTCTACGCCGACACGCCCGCTGAATTCGCCGCCTGGATCAAGAACCAGCAGCAGCCCGCCGTCAACGACCCCGCCGCGGCCGCCGGCCGCCGCATCTTTGAAACCCAGGCTTGCATGGTCTGCCACACCATCAAGGGAACCCGGGCCCTGGGGACCGTCGGCCCTGACCTCACCCACTTTATGAGCCGCGCCACCATCGCCGCCGGCGCGGCTCCAAACACGCCCGCGAATCTGCGCTCGTGGATTCAGAACCCAGCCAATTTCAAACCCGGCGCGCTCATGCCCGCCATGCATCTCAGCAACGAACAGATCGACGAACTCGTCGCCTACCTCACCACCTTGCGCTGAAAGGGAGGAGAGATGTCGGATCAGACCATACCGGTTCCCGGCCCGATCGAGGCCGCCTACCCGCAGCGCGGAACCCTGCTCGAGTGGCTCCATGGCTGGATCGTCACCGTGGATCACAAGAAGCTGGGCATTCTCTACATCGTGTACGCGCTGTTCTTCCTCATGGTGGCCGGGCTCGAAGCCATTCTCATCCGCATTCAGCTCATGGTCCCGAACAACCACGCCATTTCGCCTGAAATGTACGATCAGCTCTTCACCATGCACGGCACCACCATGGTCTTCCTCGTGGGCATGCCCATCCTCTTTGGCTTCGCCAACTACTTTGTCCCCCTCATGATCGGCGCGCGCGATATGGCTTTTCCGCGCCTCAACGCCTTCAGCTTTTGGCTCACGGCTTTCGGCGGCCTGCTGCTCTATTACAGCTTTCTCGGCGGTTTCGGCCTCTACGGCATGGGCAACGCGCCCGACGTCGGCTGGTTCGCCTACGCGCCCCTCACCGGCAAAGCCTTTTCCCCCGGCCATAACGTGGACTACTGGGCGCTGGCGCTCATCGTGGCCGGATTCGGCACCGTGGGCACGGCCATCAACATCATCGCCACCACGGCGTCGCTGCGCTGCCGCGGCATGACCTTCTTCCGCATGCCCCTGTTTGTCTGGCTCATGCTCGTGGTCAGCGCCCTCACCCTCGTCACCATCACCCCGCTCACCGCCGCCCAGGTCATGCTCCTGCTCGACCGTTATCTCGGCGCCCACTTCTTCGATGCCCAGGCCGGCGGCTCGCCCATGCTGTGGATTCACTTCTTCTGGATCTTCGGCCATCCCGAGGTCTACGTCCTCGTCCTGCCCGCCTTCGCCATCGCCAATGAAGTTATCCCCGTCTTCTCGCGCAAGGCCATCTTCGGCTACCCGGCCATGGTGGCGGCCTCGGTCGGCATCGGCTTCACCAGCCTCGCCGTATGGGCGCACCACATGTTCACCGTGGGCATGTCCTCGGCCGGCAACTCCTTCTTCGTCATCTCCACCATGGTCGTCGGCATCTTCACCGGCATTAAAATCTTCAACTGGATCGCCACGATGTGGGGCGGCAGCATCACCTTCGCCACCCCCATGCTCTTCTGCACCGCGTTTATCTTTCAAATGCTCCTCGCGGGACTTACGGGCATCATGCTCGCCGTGGCCCCCTGGGACTGGCAACTTCA
>JASHTU010000037.1 GCA_030040395.1 Acidobacteriaceae bacterium | reverse complement strand
CGCCGTTGGCTGCCGCCGACTCCGGATCGAAGGCGTCGCTCGCATCCACCCAGGCGCAAACCCGTCCCTCCGCAGTTCTGCGAGCGATAAAAGCCAGCCCCAGGCTCGTCCGTCCTGAAGAAAGCGCTCCCGTTACCTCGCTGATCGCACCCACCGGCAGCCCGCCCTGGAGCATTTCGTCCACCTCGGCAATCCCTGTCTCCGCTACCTCGCGGAGCGCACGCAGCGCGGGTGTGAGCGCGGCCGGGAAGCGTTTTTCGAGAAAGCGTTCGATCTCAAGGCGGAGGGTGGCAGCGGAGGACATAGGAGGCAGACTTTCGCTTTTTATTCGCTTCTAATAGATTCGCTCAATCCGCCCCCTTTGTCAAAGCTGACCACGGCAATCCGCGGCTAGCACCGTGATTTGGTGCTCCCGTAATTGCTCCCCATGAACTGGACGCACCAGGTCCCGATTTTGAGATTTGGGAAATCACGAATCTATGCGATCCACGGCGCCAGGCAAGACGCGCCCGCCGCGTCTTTCCATACGCGCCCCCGTCTATACTGGAAGAGCAATGGCTCCTTTTATCCACCTCGGTCCCCTGAATGTCCCTACGTTTGGCCTGATGCTTTGGCTGGCCGCCGTCTGCGCCGCATTCGTGATGGATCGCTGCTTTCGCCGCGCCGGCGTCGATGCCGACGCCGTGGGCATGGTAGCCATTGCCGTGGTGGCGGGCATTGTGGGCGCCAAGCTCTGGCATGTCCTGGATACGCCGTCCGATTTTCACGAACTGGGCTGGCGGGCGCTCTGGGATTCGGCCGGGTTTGCCTGGTACGGCGGACTGATCTTCGGCATCGCCGCATTGGTCTATCAAGGTTGGCGAGCCAAGATCGGCGCCGTGCGCACCTTGGATCTGGCTGCTCCGGCTGCGGCCATGGGGTACGGCATCGGGCGCATAGGCTGTTTTCTCTCCGGCGACGGCGACTACGGCATCGCCATCAAACCGGTGCACTTTTTTGGATTTACGTTCCACCCCTGGGGCATGGCCTTTCCCCATGGCCTCATGCCCATCTTCGTCCCCGTTTATCCCACGCCGCTCTATGAGCTGGCCGGCGGCTTGGTGATCGGCTGGTGGCTCTGGCGTCGCCTGGGGAAACCCCATCCCACCGGCGCCATCCTCGGCCAGTATCTGCTTCTTACCGGCGTGGCCCGTTTTCTTGTGGAGTTTATCCGCCGCAATCCGAAGGTCCTTTGGGGCCTCTCGAACGCGCAACTAGCCAGCGCCGGCGCGGCGATTGCCGGCGTCGCCCTGGTCTGCTGGACGGCTCGTCGTCGCGCTGCTCGTCCCCTCCTGGCGGCGGAAAAAGCTTCCCCGCCTCTCGAGAAACCGGGCGTAGCCAAGCCGGCATAGCCACAGATGCACTATCCCGCCAGGTTCCACGACGCTCCGGTTTCGCGATAGCTTGTCTTCTTTACTCGCCCCTTTCCAAGCGGAAAACCCGCCCTGCTTTTCGGCCTTTACCTGCTCTTTGCCGAAGTGCATGATTCCGCGCTCTCTCGCCGGAATTTGCGAGAGAGAGAATTCGGCGCCACGGCGAGGAACCCCGCGGTGCGCGCGTCATGGGCGGATCATCGCCAAGCCCGTGGCCGGGTCGATCTGCTTGCGCAGGTGGAGTGGGTTTTCGGTGAGGATCACTTCGCAGGTGGGCCGGATGTGCGCCTCCAGCAAATGGCCGCCGTGCGCACTGCCGTCGGATTTGGCCACCACCACATGCGCGTGGATCTGAGGCTTGCCATCCTTGAGCGCCACGTCACCGATCAGCGAAACAAGCTCCATTTGCTCGTTCAAGTCAACGGAAGGATGGTACTGCTTGGTTCTCCAATCGAGCCAGGCGAGCTTAACCGAGGATACGGCGCCAATGGCCTTGAAACTGCTTCCGGCAAGTTTCTGTTCGGTTGCAAACCGGCTCAAACCGGACGCAAGTTCGTCGCCGGTTTCAAAGATCACAGCATAAGTCTTCGGCTGCGTCGCAAGAAGCGTAAATCGCATGCAATCTCCCATTCAAAGTTTATGGCTCGGGAACGAAAGCCTGTTCCGCGAGCCATTTAACTAAGATGACGCGATCTACGGCGCCGTTTTCTCAAATGCAAAGCTGATTTTCACCCGGGCCATGAGAGGTAACCGGGAACTCATCTTCATCCGCTGTATTTAGAGTTACTTGCGCGGCGAACGCTACCCCGCCCGCACCAGTCTCCGCTGCAGCTCCTCGAGCGTGTGACCCTTCGTTTCCGGATAGAAGAACGTGACCACGATCAACTGCACCAGCGTGGCTACGGCAAAGAACGCGAACGGTGTTCCCTCGCTGAAGCGATGAACCAGCACGGGAAAAGCGAACGAAATTATGGTATTGGTGATCCAGTGGCTGGCCGATCCCACGCCCTGGCCTTTGGAGCGCACCGAAGTCGGAAAGACTTCGCCAATATAGACCCAGATCACCGCGCCCTGCGACAAAGAGAAGAAAGCTACATAGACCATGAGCAGGCTGAGCAGCGCGCCTTGGTGGCTGTTGGTGTTGAAGATCCACGCCACGCCGCCGAGGCAGGCCGAAGTGCCGATCGCGCCCAGAATCAGCAGGCTCTTGCGGCCGAAGTGATCGATCAACGACATGCCGACCAGGGTAAAGATGAAGTTGGTGGCTCCAATCACCACGGCCTGCAGGTCGCCGGAAAGCTGACCGAAACCTGCGGCAGCAAAAATGCTGTGCATGTAATAGAAGATGGCGTTGATGCCGGCGAGTTGGTTGAAAGCGCCGATGGTAATGGCGAGGAAGAGCGGATAGCGGTACTTCCATTGAAAGACCGGCTCATGGGCCGAGGCATTTTCGGCCGCGATCGCCGCCTGGATCTCGGCGAGCTCGGTCTTGGGGTCGGGCGCGCCCATCTCGCTGAGGACGGCCAGCGCTTCGTCGATTTCATGGCGTGAGGCCGACCAGCGCGGCGAACGCGGAATGCGGAACAGAAGCGCGAAGAGCGCGATTGCCGGGATTGCGGCCACGCCGGCCATTACGCGCCATTCGACTGCGCCCAGGTGCGCCAGGCGGATGAGGTAGTTGGACAAATAGCCGAGCAGGATGCCGCCCACCACGTTGATCTGAAAAGCTCCCACCAGGCGGCCGCGCCACTGCGCCGGGGCCAGCTCCGCGATATACACCGGGCCCAGCACCGAAGCTGAACCCAACCCCAGCCCGCTGAGCAGGCGCGTGAACAGCAGCATGGGCCAGCTCAAGGCGAACGCCGTGCCCAGCGCGGCGAAAAAATAGAGCGCCGAAGCGTAGCGCAGCGCGGTGCGCGCTCCCATGCGCTGGCCGATGACGCCGCCGACAAAACAGCCCACGACCGTGCCGATGGGCCCCACGGCCACCGTCAGGCCTTGTCCGCGGCCACTCAACCCGTAGACGCGCACGATCGAGTCGATGATGCCGGAAACAATCGCGATGTCGATGCCGAAGATCAGGCCGCCGAGGGCGCCCGTGAGGGTTGCCTGCACCAGCTTGGAATTGGGTCGCATGGATGCTCTTCTTCTTCGAAGTTCCCAACCATAGTACAGAGGGACCGGTCAACGGGCAAACTTCAAGCATACGACCCCTTCCCGCACCGGTTCGGGCGACTGCCGGCGCCACTGCGCTACCAAAGACGGTTGAAGACGGCTGGAGTTGAAGCGCGCGGGACGGCGGCGCTAGCTTTCCGCATGCGCCGGGGCCGCGAGCACCGCCAGCACCCGGCAGCGGCGTTTGTCGGCCGCGCCCCAGGCCAGCGGCATCCCGCTATCCATGCAAATGCAGTCGCCAGCCTCGAGAACCTCGCGCATGCCGCTCGCTTCGAGCCGCAACCGGCCTTCGAGCACGTAGATCAGCCCGTTGATGTCGCGATAAGCGTCCATCATCGTGGCCGCGCCGCCGGGCTGAAACTCGATGAGTTGCGCGACGATTCCGGATCGCTCGGCAACGCTATTCAGCGGAGTTACCTTGACTGGCTCGGGGCCGCGACCGTTGCCCTGCAGGTGGGCCCTGCGCGTGATAGAGAGGGAATGGTGCGCCGGTTCGGCAAAGAAGTAACCCATGCCTACCCCATACACGCGGCTGATCCTGGCCAGGGTGGGCAGCGTAGGAATCATGCGGTCGGTTTCCAGTTTGGAGAGCAGAGCCGTGGACAGCCCGGTTTCCGCCGCCAGGCGCGAAAGCGTGAGCCGCTTTTGAATGCGCAAGGAGCGGAGCTTCAGACCTATACAATAAGGTTCTAGCGACCACTGGGCATAGGAAACAGTCTTCGGCATCCCCGGCTCCTACGAAGGCAATGAACGGATTCTGAAATCCAGTGTAAGCCAAAAGCAGGCTTACGAAGGGTCGATCGTGATTCAAAAAGATATATCTGTAGCGTCTCGGAACCAGTGGATTCCCGCTTTCCGGCGATGTTCGGTCCCCAAAATGGGCCTGGCTCGGCCGGAAAGCTTGGCTTGTGGGCGTTGTGTTTCGAGCTTTTTCGGTCCAGAACCCGAGCCAGAAGACGGACGATTCCTGGTTCCATGCCGCCTGATGGCCGCGCCCGAGCCTTCGTTCCGGCCGTATTCGCGAGTATCCGTACGTTGTTGCCGGCGGTCGCAAAGGACTGCAACGGATTCCAACCCCGCCCGCATCGAAGGATTCAACATCGCGCGAGCGCACCGCGGGGCGTCGTCCCCGCAATTTTCTTCAGATGAGGAGATCTTTGTCGATGAATACTTCTCTGCTTCGCAGCCTTTTCTTCCTTTTCGGCCGACGCTTTTCCCTTCTATTTTCCGTTTTCCTGGCGACCGCGCCCTTGCTTGCGGTGGCGCAGGTAAAGCCGGCCGCGAATCCCGCGCCCGACGTGCTGGTGCTCAAAAACGGAGACACCCTGCACGGCAAGCTGGTCAACGAAATTGGCGGTAAGGTCACCTTCCACACTGATGAACTGGGGGATCTCTCCGTCGCCTGGAGCAACGTGAAGGAGCTGCACACCACGCAGCCGTTTGCGGTGCTGAACAAAACGGTGAAGTTGCGCGGCAAGAAGAACGCCGGCAGCATTCCGGTGGGAACCCTTGACGCAACCAGCCAGATCCTTGCCGTGCGCCCGGCAAACGCCGTCCCACTGCCTCCGATTCCCGTCGCGGACGCCCAATATATCGTCGATCAAAAGACTCTCGACACGCAGGTCTATCACCAGCCGAATTTCTTTACCGGCTGGAACGGTGCGGCGACCGCCGGCGCCACCATTGTCGAGGCCACGCAAAACCAATTCACCGCTTCAGGCTCGGTGGGCTTGGTGCGTGCTGTGCCGTCGGTGACTTGGCTCACGACACGCAATCGCACGTCGATTGACTTCAGCGGCTCGTTTGGCAAGATTACTGAGCCCGGGGTTCCGACGGTCAAGACCGCGATCTTCCACGCCGACGCCGAGCGCGACGAGTTTATTTCCTCCCGCTTCTTCGCCCTGGCGCAGACAGCCTTTGACCACAACTTCGCCCAGGGATTGGCATTGCAGTCGGCATATGGCGGAGGCGCTGGATGGGAGGCGATGAAGAAGCCAAAGCAACAACTGGATCTGAAAGCGACCGTCCAATATGAAAGCCAACAGTTTCTTACCCCCACCACCGCCGGCGTCCCGCCCACTCCCAGCCAGAACCTGATCGGGTCCACGTTTTCGGCCAGCTATATCGCCCACTTGAAACTCCTGACGCTAACCCAGGGGTTGGCGTTTATCCCCGCCTTTAACAATGAACACGATTATTCGGCCAACGAAACCGATACGGTCGCGTTTCCCGCATATAAGAATCTCAGCTTCTCCGTGGGGACACTGGACAGCTATCTCAACGATCCTCCGCTCTCCGTTCCTCCCACCAAACGTAACTCGTTTCAGTTCACCATGGGAATTACCTATGCGATCAAGTCAAAGTACTAAAGTGGGTGAAGGGTGCGCGGGGCATCGCTCCACCAAAACAGGCAGCCAAACGCCGGTGCGGCCGCCCCCCCTGCTATTCTTCGCTGATTGCCGCAGCCGCCTCATGAGGACGGAGCGCATTCTTCCGGTTTTCGCTAATCCCCGCAGCGTTTCACCGTACAAAACAGAATTGCTATCGTCTCAAATCAAATCGTTTGGCTCGGGTCCTGCAGTAATTCCCGCAGAGTTACGGCGGGGGGGAATTCTGGGAATTTTTATGTGCGCCAAGCCGTGCAGCGGGCAGATAATGGATTCCATCGTTTAACCAAGACTTGTTTCACCAAACAGTCGAAGATTGTCGCCGGAATAGTTGTAACCGGAATTGCGGTTGTTCATTCCCTGGTTGCTGATCGCGAATCCCGAGAGCTCTGCAGCGGATGGGGCATTCGGCAGAAATGCGTTGGTTCGATGAATACGCTTGCGTCGGCGTCGTTTCGGCCATCACGACCCGAATTTTGTTTTGGCCGCTTTCGGCTTGATTCCGAAGGTGGGCTTTTCCGTGGCGAGGCTCCGGTTGACCTGCCGCCGCCGGAAATGGCCGCGCTGCGGTTGCTTGTGGCCCACGGCGGCCAAATTGTCACTCCCGCGCAACTGCGGAAAACCTTATGGGGCGGCGCACGGGTCGCCGCCGGCAGCGTTTCAAAGTGCATCGATTCTCTGCGCGCGCATCTGGCCCCGGAAGAGTGCATCGAGACGGTTTACAAGCGCGGTTACCGTCTGTCGTGCGCCGTGAGTACAGTTCCGGCGAAAACCCAGGCGCCGGACCCGGCCGCGCCGGCAGCCCTCAACCGGCTGGCGATTTTGCCCTTTGCTACAGGCTTTGGCGTGCCCGAGTATCTTGGTGCGGCGGCGGCCGAGGAAGCCGCCATGCGGCTCAGGGACGCAATCTCGTCGTTGGTTTCGGTTCTGGCCCTGGATTCGGTTTTCGCGCTGGCCGCACGCGGGCATTCCGCGCTGGAAATCGGCAGGCTTCTCAACGCCGACCTTGTTCTGACCGGAAGTGTGCACGCATTGCCGCTAAGTTATCGTCTTCGCGCGGAAATGTTTTCGGTTCCCGATGGCGGCCAACTGTGGGCAGAGGATCTGCTCGTCGAGAAGGACCGGGTGGCGGGGGTTGAAAGCGAGCTTGCCCAGCGGGTTGCGCTCCGCCTCCACGGGGGCGGCCTGTCCATCGCCGCGGCGGCCGCCGAAGATGGCGAGAGCCCGCGACTTCGCGAGGCTTATGAACTCTATCGAAGCGCTCACTACGATTGGCAAAGCTTGCAGCGGTTTCCCATGGAGGACGCCCTGCGGCGGCTTCTCCGCGCCGTGGAACTCGATCCCAGGTTGACGGGGGCGCGCGTCGACCTTGTGAACTTGTGCGCGGCCCAATGCTTATACGGCTATACGCCGGCGGCCGCCGCCGCGGAAATTCTGCGGCGCGCTGCGGAAGCCGTGGCCCCAGCCGTTTTCTTGCACGAGGGCGACAGGCCCTCCGCCGACTTGGATGCGCACGCCGAAGCCGTTTTGCCGGCGCTCGGCTGGGTCGCTTTTCACGTGGATCGCAATTTGCCCGCGGCTTTGCGCGCATTCGCCCTGTCTGCCCACCTGCCGCCTGATCGCTGGACGACGTGCGCGCGCGCCATGTTCGCCCTCAGCCGTCATCGCTTTGGCGAGGCCATCGAGATGCTCTGCGCAGCCCTCCGGCTCGATCCCTATTCGCCGTGGCTGCAAGCCCTCCTGGGCTGGGCGCTCCATCTGGCCGGCGATGCCTTCGGCAGCGTCCGCCAAATCGAGACCGCGTACGCGCAGTTTCCCGATATTGCGGATGTTTCCCTTTACGCGTCATTGATCCTTGCCTATAACGGCGAAGCTGCGCGCGCCGCGCAAATCGCTCAGGAACTGTCTCAGCGCAGCCCCAACCTCGATCTGGCCGCGGGCCTCCACGCCTACGCGCTGGCCTGCGCGGGGCGCGCGGACGAGGCGCGCGACGTCCTGGAAAGGCTCCAATGGCTGAGCCGGGAGCGATATGTCCTCAACTCGTTTACCGCGGCTGTCTATCTGGCGCTCGGCGAGCCGGATGCGGCTCTCGACCAACTTCAGGTCTCGAACGAGGCGCGCTGCCCGTGGTTTTTCCAGATGCTCGCCGACCCGCGGCTGAAAGCTTTGCACGGAGTGCCGCGGTTCGAGGAGCTGCGGGCCATTTTGCCCGCTATGGAAGCGGAAGCTTGCGACGAGACGGCAAAATAAGGCGCCAGGCCCGGTTTGCGCATCGGCCAAAATCGATTTATGGTTATCTGGCCGTAATTCGCGAGGGAAAAGACCGATGTCTTGCCGATTTCTTGCTGCTGCTTGCTTAACCATTTTTGCCGCTGCCTCCGTTTCCGCGCAATCCTCGCCCATGCGGCCGAAGATTACCGGGATTTCGCATCTGGCCATCTACACCTCGGACCCCGCGGCTGCCGAGCATTTCTACACCGTGATCGTGGGTGCGGCCAAGCTCCCCGACCCCGAAAACCCGCAAGGCGTGCAGTATGCCGTCAGCCCCACGCAATTCATTGAAGTGCTGCCGCTGCCCCCGGGCGCCGGGGTCAACCGGTTGGACCACTCGGCCTGGAACACGACCAGCGCCGAAGGCATGCGCAAATACCTGGCGGCTAAAGGATGGAAGACGCCAACGCACTTGGAACACGGCGCTGACGGCAGCCGCTGGTTCGAGGTGCTCGATCCCGAGGGAAACAAGGTGCAGTTCGTCCAGCCACCGGCGCACCCCCAGGCCATCGACGCGCCCAACGTGATCGGCCATCACATCATCCATATCGGCTTTCTGGTGCACAGCCGCACCGGCGAAGACGCCTTTTACCGCGCTCTGCTCGGCTTCCGGCCCTATTGGTGGGGAGGGTCCCAGCCGGAGCGGATCGATTGGGTGAGCCAGCAGGTTCCCGACGGCCACGATTGGCTGGAATACATGCTTGCGGCAGGGCCGGGCGAAGGGATTCCGCCGACCATGACGCAGCGTACTCTGGGCGTGCTCGACCATTTTTCGATCGGCGAGGCTTCGGTTCCCGACGCGTACAAAGTCCTTGAAGCCGGGGACCGCCTCACCGGCCGTCACGACGCGGCTCCGAAAATCGGACGCGACGGAAAGTATCAATTCAATCTGTACGATCCCGACGGGATACGCCTGGAAATGATGAACTTCCATGCGACCGACAAGCCCTGCTGCTCGCCGTTCACGGCGGCCGACCCGTTGCAGTAGGGGCAGGTCAGCGGGTCAGCGGTTGGCGAAGGCGCCGCCAGAGGGGCTCGATGGCAAGACCAACGAGGCCGTAGATGGCGGTGTTGAGGAACAAAATCGTGTGCCAGGTGACCGGCCTGGTCGGCCAGAGCAGGGACGCGGGAAGGGTGATGGCGACAACTGTCCAATGCCCGTCGAAGTGGCGCGGCCCGGCAATCATCGCGAACAGGACCCAGAAGCAGGTAACGACTGCTCCGCAGAGCGCCCACAAACCAATTCTCAGACCCATTCTGCCCATCGCTGCCTCCCCGGCGCCGTACGCAAACGCGAATCCAGATTCTTGCGCATCAAATCATAGCTGACCGGCGCACCCTGGGGTGAGTGCAGAAATGGAGGAGCGCGCCGGAGATGCGGGCGAGCGAGAGTTGGATGGCGGCGCGGTTCGCGGAGGGCGGGCGATGGGTATCACAGTCCGTTGGGTTTGATGTGCCGGCACACCATTTACTTTTCAGTTACCCCCCTACCCCCCACCTCTGGAGGGGTTAAGTAGTTTGTTTACAATCACTTATACTATTTAGTACTGGGTCTAAATTATTGATAATAAAGGAGTTAGATCCTAAAATCTTCAACCATAAGGACTTACGGTCCATTTTCGGGCGTTTTGCCCCGCTTTTGGCGCCACCCCAGGCAGAGGGTGGCTGCGAAAGGGCCGCAAAGTAGGGGCAAAAAGCAGGCGGCCCGGGAATGGCGGCCGTGCCTAACCATCATTCCCGAGCCGCCCCGTCTTCGAAACGGAATCACTCAGTTTTGCTACCTAAAACCATTCTAGCGATTTGGCGGAAATAACCGGCAAGGTCGGGAAGAGAAATATTGTGTTTGGAATGAGGGGGATGGGGTTAGGGCGGGGGACAGAAAGGTTGACAAGTCAGGATGGGCGGGAGCTGGTCAGAGTTGAGGTCGCATCCCGCCGTGGCGCCGACATCTGGTTCGACTCTTGCGCTTCGAATCGTGACCAGAACGGCTTCAACCAAATTTCCGAGCCACTCTTCACAGGTTCAAAGCGGCTCGCAGAGAATGGGATTTCAAGGGGGGATTTCAAGGGCAAGGCCCTTGGCTAGCCCGTTCTATGGGCACAAGCCACAATTTTGGGGTGGTGGTGCAGTTTCCGTTTTGGCGGCGGTACGCCCGGAAACCCATGACTGGCGAGAAGCCCGTTTGCACTAAGCCGCTGCGCGGCGGACGCTGCGGCGTAGGCCTCCGATGAGGTTGGTGGTTGGGATAGGGTTTGGGTCACAAGGAGATGCTTGTGACCCGACTACGCCAGATGATGCTGGAGGAACTCCAGCGCCGCAACTATTCACCGAACACTGTACGCAGCTATATCCACGCGATTGAGGATTTCGCCAAGT
>JASHTU010000036.1 GCA_030040395.1 Acidobacteriaceae bacterium | reverse complement strand
CGACGACATACCGGCCGCGTTGGGAATCACCGGTTTTGTCTCGGCGGGCGGCGCGAAAACCTATGGAGTTCCGGCCATCGGCATGGGTCAGGGCATCAGCGGCGGCGGCGGCGAAACGCCCTGGATCACCTACGACGACCTGTTCCAGTTCATCGATGACGTTTCTTACGTCAAAGGCAACAACTCGTTCAAGTTTGGAGGCAGCTTCGAGCGCGACCGCTTTAACAACTTTGGCAATCAGAAGTCAGTGGGCGAGTTCGACTTCGACGGCAACTCCACCGAAGACCCTGCGATCGGCGCCGGCACCGGGTTCAATTTCGCAGACTTCCTGTTCGGCGACCTGTCGCAGTATTACCGGGTCTCCGCGCTTCCCCAGGCCGAACTGCGCCGCAGCATCTTCGGGACTTACATCGAAGACGACTGGAAGTTCCGCCACAACCTGACGTTGAATCTGGGCCTGCGCTACGATAACACCCGCCCCTGGATCGACAAGCACAACGCCATTATCAACATGGATATTTTCTCAATCGGCGTCAACAGCGTATACGGCCCCAACCCCTGGGACGAGCCAGTGACGACGGCTGTTCCCGGCGCGCCCGCCCCGATTATCACCCGGCCAGGACCCGCCGGTTGTAACTTCTACCAGGGCATACCGTTCCAATTCAGCTCGAACCCCGATAACAACGGCGTTAACCAGGACCAGTACACACAATGCGGCAGTGGATTCATGGGCAGATCCACGGTGAACCCGACTAACTACGAATATGGGCCACGCATCGGTATTGACTGGGCGCCGGGCACGAAGTGGAGTATCCGCGCCGGCTATGGGATCTTCTATATGACCGATATCACCAACGCGGTCTTCGATATGGTGCGCAACGGGGGCGGAAAGGACGGTACAACGTTACCCGCCATCAACCGTTGGAACCTCTCTTTGTCCGATCCCATGAACACGCTCGGCGCGCCATGGGCCGCTGAGTCGGGAAGCGCCGCCTGCCCCGGCTTCACCGGGGTGTGCGAGGTCGCACCCCAGATTCAGGCCAATGACCAACACAATAAGCCCGAATACGTGGAGCAGTACATCTTCAATATCCAGCACCAGCTGACCAAGAATGTGGCCATCGATCTGGGATATATGGGCAACCAGGGGCACCAGATCCTTCGCGACTGGGACTTCAACCAGGAGATTCCTCCCACCTGCAGCACCTGCCTGGCGGTTCATCCGTTTTCGGCCTTCGGCAACATCCAGGACGTGAAGGGCGTGGACAGCTCCGTCTATAACGCCGGAGACATCAAAGTGACGCAGCGGCTGTCCCACGGGCTACTTTATGTCGTCGCCCTTACAGTGGGTCGCGCCATTGACTATGGAAGCGCCATCCGCAGTGAAGGCGGCGATACGCTGTGGCCCGATAACAGCTATAACATGAAGGCGGAACGGGGACCGTCGGAGTTCAATATACCGCGGCGGCTGGTCGGTTCGTTCGTCTACGAGCTTCCCTTCGGCTCCGGAAAAGAGTTCGCGCCTTCCAATCCCGTGGTGAACCACGTCGTCAGCGGATGGACGGTGGGGGGCATTATCACCTTCTCCGACGGCGTGGACCAGAACGCGACGACACTCGGCTCTCCCTTTGGCACGCAGGACAACCAGCCGGACGCCACGGGCGTCAGCTACGTTCCACAGCACCGCGGCATCACTGCAGCCAACCCTTATTGGAATCCAGCGGCCTTCGACTACACCAACCCCAACCTGCTATGGCAGGAGGGGACGATGATGAGAATGACGCTCTACGATCCGGGCAGCAAGGATGTCGACGCCAACATCGCGCGCACCTTCCATATCTGGGAATCACATACGCTCCAGTTCCGGGTTGAAGCCTTCAACACAACCAATACCGTCAACTGGGCTCCGCCTGAATCCTCAGAGACGACCTCTGCGGACTTCGGGATCGTCGACTCGATATGCTCGAGCTGCAACATGCGCGAGCTGCAGGCCGCGATCAAGTACTCGTTTTGACGAGTTATATATAGTCACCTGGGTTCATATTTATGGCGATAGAGAATAGAGCAGTTTGGTATTGTTTGGTTGGGACTTTGCGCTGCGCGTCGTTTGGCTGGCGCGCAGCGGCAAGGGCCAAGCAAGGACAGTCACAAGGAGGCGGCGGAGGGGAAAATACTGATCTTTAGAATAAAGTAAGTGCACGGCTAGGCGCCGGCCGCTTCCTTCACAGCGCCTGCTGCCGGCGATTCTTCCGTAACTGCAATGGTCGGATGTTACGGAGCAATCGCCGGATAGCCGGCTGGATTTATGAACGAAGTTATGAGTTCAGTTATTCGGCTTGTTATCGCAGGCTTACACGGCAAAGGACCGATCGGGACCGGCGCCGGGATAATTATAGATATCGTAGCTATAGTCTAAAACTTGATAAACAGATAGATTGACGGACTCGGCAAGAAGAACGTTCTGCGGGAGGCGAGCACTGAGCTTCACCTCCCGCATTTTTTTGTTCCTTTCCACCCATGAGCGAAAAGCTCTTCTGGAGGCTGTTACTAACTTTCGCCACACGCACGCAAGTTGACAACAGGGGACAGTTACCGCGAGCCGTCTCACTTCTTCGAAACGGCGGCCGGATGAACTCCGCCGGCGGCCTTTTCAAGCCCTTCCACCGCACCCCCATCGAGCACGTAAACCGTCGGCCCATCCTCCCGTTTGGCCAAATAGTCCTTGCCGGATTTAGCAATGGAAACCTTCTCCACGCGCTGGCCGCCATTCGACGTCACGGTCGCCGTAATCTCCGGCGAAGTGAAACCGGAAGCAGCAAATTTGGTCGCGGTGAGGCTGCGCAGCGCCGAAACCACCGACTCGCAGCTATCGGCGTCCATTTTCTTGCCGTTCCACCACCAGTCTTCGCCATTGCGCGCCAGGCGCCACGACTTGGCCGCGCTGCCCGGCTTCTGGCCTTCGATCTGGAGATCGACCTCGTTGGGATCGTTGTACCGGAAAGCGAAGACCGACTTATCGCGAAAATCCTCGAGCTTCTTGGTCAACTCGGTGGCCAGCGACGGGTCCACCTGGTAAATGCCCTCGGCATAACTCGACTTAGCGTAGTAATTATCCTTGTCTTTCTTCACTTCGAGCGTCTGGGCGCCGGAGGGGCCGGTGACATCGACCGTGGCCACCAGTGATCCGCGCGCGAACGCCGCGTCCGCGGCGAGGCCCGTGGGCTGATTCAGGTTCATCTGCGCGGTGGAGAGCGTGTCGGCCAGCGTGCCCGCGGCCATGGGGTCGGCGCGATAGGGCCCGGGCTTCCCGATTTGCCAATCGGTTCCCTTGTGCAGAAATTCCAGGGCCTCGCCCCCATGCGTCAGATCAATCCGGCGGATGGTGTCGAGAGTCAGGTTCATCAACCGCTTGTCGCGCAAGGACTCAAGGCCCTTATTCAGGCCGGCCTTGTTGTAAGTCAGCGTGGTGAAGACGCGCGGATCGCCCTCGACCATGGCATAGGCCGAATCGCCGGTGGGCGTGTCGCCGCCGATCAAAAGCTTCTGCGCGGCGTGATTCTTCTCGGTGATGTCGAGCTCAACCGCCGGCTGCGCGAGGCCAAACGCGTCGAGGTTCGGGACATGGTCACCGATCACTCGCTCCGCCTTGAGCGGCGAAAGATACCCGAGTAGCTGGGTCACGCTGTCCTGGTCGGCAGCCATGGTTTTGGGTGCGGTAATCTGCCAGGTGTTCGATCCCGCTTTGGCCAGGGTGACGGCCGGCTCACTTTTCGGCTTGATGGTCAACGTAGTAATGGCGGCCGGACTGTCATTCAGAATCACCGGCGCGGCATCCGCTTTGACACCCGATTCCTCCGGCGAAGGCTTGCGATGATTTGACCAGTAGAGAACGCCGGACAGAGCGCCAAGCACAACAACTGCAATTGCCAAACCTAGAAATCTCATCCCGCTTTTCATC
>JASHTU010000429.1 GCA_030040395.1 Acidobacteriaceae bacterium | reverse complement strand
TAGGCGCAGATGTCGCGGTCGAGGAGAATAATCGGGATCTTGGCCTCGTCGATCGCCCGCGTGATGCGCTGGTTTATCTCGTCTGTCTTCCCCCTCAGCTCCAACGGGGCAAAAAAGATCCCCGACACCTTTCTTTGCAGGTAATAGTCGCAGAGCTGCTCGGCCTGGTCCTCGGCGGAGGCGGCGGAAGAAAGCGTGGAACCCCACAACAGATCATGAGGCCCGCCCGCCCGCGCAATGGAAATGCCGCGGCAGATGGGCTCGAAGATTTCCGTCACACCGAGGTCCGATATCAGGAGGCCGAAAACGAACCCCTCCCGAGCGCCCTGCGCGCGCGCGAAAGTTCCGGAGCCGGCTTTGCGTTCGACCAATCCCTCCGTCTCCAGTTGCGCCAGAGCACGGCTGACCGTGGGACGGCTGGCCCCAAACTGCTCCACCAATTCGTTTTCGCTGGGAAGACGCTGACCCGCGGCAAATTCCTGGTTTGCCAATGAGGCACGCAGACGGTTGTAAATCTGTTTGTACTTTGGCCCTGCGCTCTGAGGATGGGAATTGTTGTCCCCGTTCATCTCTTTGTTCTCCGTGAACCTACAAATGTCAATACATTGATATTACTGCTTTTTGCAGGTCTGTCAATTTTATGTCGAGAAATCCACAGATCTCGCCTGTCCTCAAAATTAGGCCTTGCCTTCCGATCATGACCCTTCATGTTAGGCACATCTCTAACAAACTCAAACTAAACAACTTAAAGGAAGTGAATACAGATCACCGATGACATGTAAAGAATTTTGTTGACATCTTCGCTAGTTTTGTCTAGCATTTCACCTAGATCGGTAAGACTTTTCTTTCCCCAGAAATCTCTAGGAAGCTAAACAGGCCCCCCAGCTATACCGGCCCCGCAGTTGAACCGATTTCTGCCGCGGGGTTTAGTGGGCCGTCCGTCACGGCCAATCAGGCAAAAAAAAACCGCCCAGCCGGTCTCCTCAGAATGAGCGAGTCCTGGGCATTCAATTCCTCGAGCGATCAGGAGGCTCTATGAACATCCAGCGATTCACATTCACATCCCTTGGCGTCGTGGACATTTCCCGCCCTACCCCATTGCGGCGCTTGCCAGGCGTTTGCGCCTTCACCGTTCTCATGGCAGCCGCTCTCTCGGCATTTCTCGTTCCGCGTCCGGCGCCGGCGCAGACCAGCTATGGATCGGTGGTGGGAACGGTGACCGACGCCACCGGCGCTGATGTGCTGGGGGCTACCGTAACCCTGACCAACGTGGGCACCAACGCGAAGCTCGAGGCCACTACGGGCGCCGGAGGCAACTATAGCTTCATCAATCTCAATCCTGGTTCGTACAGCGTTCATGTTGCGAAGGAGGGATTCGAGACGTATACGCGCAACCAGGTGGACGTGCAGATTGGCGGCGCGACGCGCGTCGATGTCGTGCTTGCGGTCGGCAATGCCACAGAATCCGTAACGGTAACCGGCGGAGAAGCTCAGTTGCAGACCGACAGCGCCTCGCTTTCCGGAGTGATCGAAGGCCGGCAGGTGCAGGAGGCCCCGCTGAATGGGCGCAACGTAAATAATCTGCTCGATTTTGTGCCCGGCGTGATTCCGGGCGGCGGCACGCAGGGCAACACCATGGCGAATGGGGGTAGCGGCAACTTCCAGGCCGGAGGGCAGACGCAGGCCATTGCCTACGGCAATTACCAGATCGGTGGCGCCTTCAGCGGGCAGAGCCTGTTTTTCGTCGATGGCGTGGGATCGAACATCTCGGAGAACAACGTTAATACCCTGGTTCCCACTCAGGATGCCGTGCAGGAGTTCCGGGTCTCGACCAACAACGTGAGCGCCGAGTTCGGCGGCTACGGCGGCGGCGTAATTGAAATCTCCACCAAGAGCGGAACGAACCAGTTCCACGGGAACGCATATGAGTATTTCCGCAACACCGATCTCGACGCCAACGACTGGTTCAGCAACCATGAAGGGCTGGGGCGCTCGCCGCTGCACCAGAATCAATTTGGCGCCAACCTGGGCGGGCCGGCTCTGAAGAACAAGCTGTTCTTCTTCTTCTCGTGGGAACACGAGTCGCTGATCTCCGCCAGCCCGACCAATGCGACCGTGCCCACGACCGCGGAGCTGAACGGAGATTTTTCCCAGGACCCGCAGACGGTTTATTGTCCTGTCGTGGGATCGTACGGTTGCACGCCCGGACAGCCATTGCCGGGCAACAAGCTGACCTATATTGACCCGACCGCGCTGGCCATCGCCAAGCTGGAAACTCCGAACGAGGCGCGGGTGACGCAGACGCCCTTCACGACGAATTTTTACGCTTCGGCGCCCATCGAGGGCTACCAGGACCAGTACAATGCGCGCATCGACGCCAGTGTGGGCAAAGACAATCTTTTCGCCCGTTACACTTTCTGGAATCCGCACAACGGCATCAGCGATCCCTTCGGAACCAAGACCGGCGCCGGCCCTACGGGCAACTACACGCAGGAAGCAGTGCTGGGCGATAACCACGTGTTCAACCCCACGACCATTGCCGAGTTGCGCCTGTCCTACCTGGAGAACTACAACTTCCAGTACCCGCTGAGCGACGGCTTCGATATGTCGTCGATCAGCCCAACTTACGGCCAAATCCAGACGGAGAGCGAAAAGAAAGAAGGTTTGCTACCCGGGCTAGGCATCCAGGGGTACGGCATCGGCGCCGAGCTGTCGCAGCTTTACTGGAACAACAACGTCTGGGCGATCAACGGCAGCATCACGAAGATCCTGGGCAAACACACCATCAAGACCGGCGGCAACTGGCGGCAGGTGCTGTGGGAGAACTACAACAACAGCCAGGGCTTGGGCGTCAACGCCTCACCATTCTATACCGCTTCCTCTCCGACAGACGCGACTACAGGCAACGCGCTGGCGTCGTTCCTGATGGGCATTCCTTCCAGCGCCGGCATCGCCTCCGTTGGAACCTGGCACGCCTTCCTGCACAATTACGGGCTGTTCGTGGAGGACACATACCAGGCGAGCTCGAAGCTGACGGTAACAGCCGGCCTACGCTGGGAGCAGCCCGGCACCTACTCCGAAGAGAATAACCTGAACACCATCCTTCAACCGACAGCGGCGGTGAATATTGGCGGTCTCACCTCGATCACCAATCCGGTCAGCGGAAGCACTGTGCCGCTCACCGGGCAACTGGTGTTTGTGGACTCGCCTCAGTACGGTTCCCGCCGGGTGGAGGAGCTCCACTGGATGCTCTACTCCCCGCGTTTAGGATTTGCTTATCGCATGGATCCGAAGACGGTTCTGCGCTCGGGCTACGGGATCTCGTTCTTCCCCTCGGAAGTGAGCCAGAACGGACCCAGCGACAGCCCCATCAACTCCGCCAGCACCAGCGTGACGAACACGGTGGGGCAGGCGCTGATCGCCACCGTGGCCAATCCTTTACCGAACGGGATTAACCTGCCCACCGGGCGTACACAGGCGGGACTGAATGCGCAGCTTGGCCTGGGCATCACAGGCCGCATTCCCGAACAGGCTTATGGCTATTCGCAACAGTGGAACCTGGCCCTGGAACGGGCCCTCGACAGCCATTCCACGGCCACGCTCGCGTATGCCGGGTCAAAGGGAACGCACCTAGTCATTTCCTCTTCGTACACCGGCACGGGATTGAACCTCAACCAGCTTCCCGACTCGTATGATTCCCTTGGTTCAGCTCTCCTGACCCAGGTTCCTAATCCCTTTTACGGAATACTGCCCGTGGCCACCACCCTGGGAGCGAAGACAGTTGCGGAAGGATACCTGCTGCTGCCCCATCCGCAGTACTCGGGCAATGTGAACCAGGCGGTGCCGCGCGACGGCTCTTCGTCGTATAACGCGTTACAGGCGACTTACATCCGCCACTTCGGACATGCCGGTGTGCTGGAGGGAGCTTATACGTGGGGCAAGCTGATCAGTAACACCGATAACACCAGCTCGTTCCAGGATGGCCAGGGCGGCACCGGTGTGGTGCAGGACAACACCAACCTGAAGGCGGAACGGTCGCTGAGCGAGCAGGACATTGCCAATAACCTGGTGATCAACTACGGCGTCGATCTGCCCTTCGGACATGGACAGCCTTACCTGGGGAAGATCGGGGGATTCGGCAACCAGGTGGTCGGCGGATGGCGCATCAACGGCATCACCACTTTCCGCAGCGGAACGCCGGTCCCGCTGATCGCCGCCTCGAATGGATTGAGCACTTTCGGCGGCGGCACGTACGGGATTATCCGGCCCGATTACACGTCTGGCTGCAACAAGACCGCTGCGGGCTCACCGCACAGCGCTGCCCGGGCCAACGAGTGGTTCAATACTTCTTGCTTCACCCAGCCGGGTTACTTCTCCTTCGGCAACGAGCCGCGCGTCGATCCGAAGATGAAGTCCGAGGGTGAAGACAACTGGGATGCGTCAATCAACAAGTCGTTCAACATGACGGAGAAGGCTCAGCTCAAGTTCAGCACCGAGATCTTCGACGTTTTCAACCACGCGCAATTCGCGGAGCCCAACGTCAACCTATCCTCTCCCGGCTTCGGCCAGGTAGGGCACCAGATCAATCTGCCCCGCACGATTCAGTTCGCGTTGCGGGTCAGCTTCTGATCGGTTGTTTTCTTCGTGGATAACCACCCGCATCGCCGGATTGGCGCCGAAAGCCAACGGCTCGGCGATGCGGGACTCGAACCGCACACATTGTGATGGCGGGTCCAGCGCAGTTACATTGGAATGCGCAAGGGTTGCAGGGAAAAACTACATGAAGACTCGCCGTCGCGATTTTCTGGCCGCGCTTCTCGGTTCAGCGGCCTTGCCCACCCTCAACCCTCTTTCTCGCGCGGAAACGGTTGCGGAGCCACTCCCGCCTGCCGCGCTGGCTTCCGATCCGCGGCGGCCGCAGTATCATTTCCTGCCCGCGGCCAACTGGATGAACGATCCCAACGGCCCCATTTACTGGAACGGCAATTACCACATGTTTTACCAGTACAATCCCGACGGCGCGTACTGGGGCAATATGCATTGGGGACACGCCGTGAGCCCCGACATGGTTCACTGGCGGCATCTTCCCATCGCTTTTGCGCCCACGCCCGGGGGACCGGACGCCAACGGCTGCTTTACGGGAACGGCGGTGGTGCAGGATGGTCGGGTGACGGTGCTGTATACCGGCGTTCAGGCGACTTCGCTCGATCAAGCTACGATTAAGGACGCCGTTCCTCCGCTGCGCGAAACGCAATGCCTGGCCGTGTCCGGCGATCCCATGCTGGAAACCTGGCGGAAAGCGCCGGCGCCGGTGATTGCCGCGCCTCCGCCGCAACTCCAGGTGAATGGCTTCCGCGATCCCTCCCCTTGGCGCCAAGGCGAATGGTGGTATCTTGTCACCGCTTCGGGACGGGCAAACGAAGGCGGCGCGGTGCTTCTCTATCGGTCAAAGGATCTGCGCCACTGGGAGTACATGCACGTGTTCGCCTGTCGCGACCGCAGCGGCGCAGCCGCATTTGATTCCTTCGATCCGTGGGAAGTGTGGGAATGTCCGGAGTTCTTCGCGCTTGGCGAGTGGCGCGTGCTGATCTTTTCCGCCGCTGGAAAAACCTGGTGGCAGAGCGGCAAACTCGACGAAGAGACGATGACGTTTCATCCCGAACAGGCCGGCATCCTCGACTACGGCTCGTTTTATGCGGCTAAAACGCAGTTGGACAAGGAGGGAAACCGCGTGGTTTGGGGCTGGATTGCCGAGACGCGCCCGCTGGCGGAGTACAAGGCCGCCGGCTGGGCCGGGCTGATGTCGTTGCCGCGCATCCTCACTGTGGCCGGCGATGGCCGCCTCCGTTTTCGCGTCGCCGCCGTGGTGCATCAACTGCGTACTCGCGAACAAAATCTGGAGGGTTCCTCGGAAGAAGATCAGATCCGACGGCAAGTCGAAGCCATCCGCGTGCCAGGCTGCTCGGGCGAAATCCTTTGCGCCGCGCGAAGGGGTTCCGAGCCCTTTGAGCTGGTTTTACGCGGTGCGGAGACTGACCGCTCTCCTTGGTTGACGATCACGTACGACCCGCTCCATCCCGCTCAGGCAGCGGTCGACGCCCGCCCCATCCCACTGGAACTGGGCGAAAACGAAAACCTGGAGATTCATCTTTACGCCGACGGTTCCGTTATGGAATTGTTCCTCAACGGCCAAGCTGCCTTTGTCAAGCGCTTCTATTATGAAGGCGGCCATGCACAGGATCTCCGCCTGAATTGGGTGGGCTCAACGGCGAGCATGGCCGGCCTGTCTGTGTGGGAAATGACTCCCATTTCCCCCAACAAATTGACATCGTAGCTTGCAGTGCAGCCTCCTGCGTTGGATAGAGGCCGCTCGACGCAGTCTCGAATCCCCGAGCACGTCATCGGGCCGCAGCATGTAAAACCGCTCCCTGCCAACCCGAGACCAGATTTTGCCACCACCGCGAATGAATTGTTTCCTCGCGTCAATACGTGGCGAGCGAAACCCGCAACACTTCCGGTTGCGAAGTGAACGGGAGTCCGTAGTCGGTTTGATCGCCGTTCAGAATGCGTAGGAACTTGAAAGCGCCATCTTCATATTCGCCTTCTTCGACGCGCAGGAATTGCCGATGCACCCACCTCCCGTCGATCTCCGCGGAAGGAATTTGTCCCGTTCCCACGACAATCTGTCCTGACTCCCGCTGCTGCGCGGTTCCGGCCGGCCGGAAATCGACGTGGCAAAAGAATCCAGTGACCAGAAACCGGTTCTCCCCAAGCTCAGCCACCAGCGCGCGTCCAATCGGCTCCGGGTTTCCTTTCGCCGGGCCTTTCCGGCCAACCCCATGGGAAACCACCGCGTCCCAGCCCCCAAAATGAAGGGTTTGGATGGGTTCGTCTTCCATTTCGGAAGTCGCCTGCAACTTGCCTTCGTAATTAAGACGCGCGACCTCGCGCATCATCGGACCGATCAACTCGTAGTTCTGCGCGGTCGGATCCAGGAATGCATTTTTCGAGGCTTCCACTTCGCCGGGCATAACTGGAGGAACGCGCGTGTAATCCAGCCCGAACGGCGAGTAACCGATGGCCTGAAGGCCAAGCGCAGAAAAAAAGAACCGCGCGGAACGCACTGAGCCGCTGGTTTCCGGAACGAATAAGGCATTATTGGGGCGATGGTAGAGCTCGAGAACTTTCAAATACTGCGCCGTGCCCGCCAAGTAGATATCGGGGGCCAGGAGATCGATCGCGGGCGCCTCCGCCTTCCAGATGGGAATTACGTTGTCCGTCGGGCCGCCGCTCTCATAGGTCACGGGTGTCTCCGGCTTGAGCGGATCGCGCAACGCGGCATTGCAATAGAGCGGCAAGGGGTAAGCCGCCTTTCCCGACGCGGCAACCTGCTCCACGTATCTGGAAACCGCCCAGGCATGGAAGTAAACCTCGGCCTCGGGGCCGAATACTTGTTCCCAGTTCGCGCCCGCTGTCGCCGACGTTTTGCCCATGGCCTTCAGGACTTCAGCCGGGACCGGCCCTTCAAACAGCTTGTTTGCCTCCGGGGAGTAATCGCGTACAGTTCCCCACGTGCCGGTTTCATTCTCCACCTGCACCATCAGCACCGTCCTCTCGGAATCGGCCTCCTTGAGGTGTTGCATCAAGGCGGCGAACGCGCGCTTGTCTGCTTCCCGAGACGCGGTTGCAAACGGCGAGGGTGAATCGACATACTCGCCTTCTTTGTTCATCACATGGAAGTAGCGCTGGGGATCGAGCTTCATCCATTCGGGCATATAGTGCTGGCTTCCGTTCTTCCACGTTCCAAACCACAGCAGCACCAGGTGAACGTGGTGTGCGCGGGCCTGCGCCAGCACCGTGTCCACCTCCGAGTAGTCGAATTGCCCTTCCTTGGGTTCGAACTGTTCCCAGTAAATCGGCGTTTCCAGCGTGTTGGCATGTAGATATTCAATCGCGGGCCACACCTCTGGCAGGGTTGCCGGCCAGTCGCTGGAGTTGTTCGATTGCGCCCCCAGCATCAGGTAAGGCGCGCCGTCAACTAGCAGGGCGTAACGCCCATCTTGCTGAACCAGGCGTGGAATCGGGTACTCCGTCATCGGCGCCGGCGCTGCTGTCTGCAATGCCATCCCGGCGCCCGACGCCAACAAAACGGCTATGATCAATAAGACCTTCATTCGAACCTCATCTCTGCTAAAATGCGCGCGCGGGCTCGCCCCGGCGCTCACGCTGGATTGCTTGGGACTGGATTTTGATCAGGATTTCAAGCTCGCCCGCCTGCTGCGCGAGACTATAGCATAGCGACGCATGCACTTCGGCGCGGCTGAAACTCCTTCCGGGCGGTCGCGCCTGCGCGAACCTGCAAAATCCGATACCATGAAATGTGACCTTGCTTGCTTCCCCGCCGAGGACTGGCATCACTCGCCGTCATTTCTTAGCCGCAGGCGCGTGCGCCGCTGGGAGTTTGGCGCTCTACGCCGGCGAAATCGAGCGCCATGCCGCCCAAATCACGCACCGGGACGCCTTTCTGCCCGGCCTTCCCGCCGCCTTTGACGGCTTTCGCGTCGCCCAGCTCAGCGACATCCACCTGGATGAATTCACCGAGCCTTACTTCCTTCGCGACGCTGTCGCCGACATCAACCACCTCGCGCCCGACGCCGTCGTCCTCACCGGCGACTACGTCACCCACGAAGTAGGCACGCGCCAATTCGCCATCGGCGCCGCCTGGCAATGCGCCGATATTCTCAAGACCCTCCGATGCCGCCAGGTTTACGCCATCCTCGGCAACCACGATCTGATGGTCAGCGGACAGGAAGTGACCCAGGCGTTTACCTCCAACGGGATTCCCATGCTCATCAACTCGAACCTGCCCCTGGAGCGCGACGGAGCCCGCGTCTGGCTGGCCGGTCTCGACGATCCCGTGTGCGGCCGGCCCGATCCCGACGCCGCCATCCCCGCCTCCATTCGTCATCTCCCTCACGAGCCCATCATGTTGCTCTGCCACGCACCCGACTACGCCAACCAGCTCCTCATCCATCCTGTCGGCCAAGCCGTTGCGCTCATCCTCAGCGGCCACACCCACGGCGGCCAGATCCGCATGCCGTTCCTCCCTCCCGTCTACCTTCCCGACCTGGGCAAGATCTACATTCAGGGATGGTTCCGCGTGGGCGCTATGCAACTCTACGTCAATCGCGGCCTCGGCTCGGTCGGTCTGCCCTTTCGTTTCGATTGCCCTCCTGAAATCACTCTCTTCACTTTCCGCGCCTCACCCGGCTCCGCATAAATCGCAGCGCATTTCAGCGGCGTTTGCATCCAATCATCCGGGCCCCCGCGTTCTGGCACCCGAATTCGGCCCTCTCCGCCGCACCGCATCACGATGCCCATTGTTCGCCCGCTTCGGCTTCTTTTCCTGCTTCTTCTGCTCGTCTCTTGCTCGTTGTCCGCCGCGCCCTACACCCTACTGACCCACGAGCAACTCATCGATCTCACCTGGCAGGATTCGATCGTTCCCCTCCTGC
>JASHTU010000428.1 GCA_030040395.1 Acidobacteriaceae bacterium | reverse complement strand
GGCGCGATCCACCAGCAGGGCGTCCACCTTGCGATCCGAGAATCCGGTGTTGGACGACTGAAAGGTCTTTCCGCCATCCTCGCTGGCCAGGACTCCGCCGCGATCGGTGGCGAGCAGCACATGATTCGAGTCGTGCGGATCGACGTATACGTCATTGACGATGACGTCTTCGCCGGTCATGCGATGGAAGGTGCGGCCGCCATTGATGGTTTTGTAGAGGCCCTCAGTGGTTCCGGCATAGACGATTTCGCGGTTTTCCGGATCCTGAGCGAGAACCCTCGTTCTTCTGGCACTCGAAGGAATGCCCTGAATCTTGTGGAAAAGCAAGCCCGCGTCGACGCTCTTATAAATCCCGCTGCAAGCGCTCAGATAGAGGGTGCGCGGCCGGTCGGGGTCAATGACCATGGAAAAGACGTCGGAATCGACGATCAGGCCGCGATCGATGTGCCGCCAGGTTTTGCCTCCGTCGGTGGTCTTCCAGGGCAGATGCCAGGTGCCGACGTACACGATATCGGGATTATTGGGGTCGACGGCGAGCGAGGCGAGCTCGTGAATTTCGCGGCTGCCGGGAGGGCTGATTTGCCGCCATGTCGCGGCTCCGTCGGTGCTGCGGAAGACGCCTTTGAGAGTGCCGGCAAAGAGGATGCGGGGATCCGAGGGGGATTGAACGAAGGCGTGAATGGCCTGTCCGCGCAGCCCTGGGACTTCGGTCCAGTTTCGGCCGGCGTCGCGGCTTATCCATAAGCCGCCATCGGTATGGTCGGCCCACCAGCCGGCGGCGTAAATCGTGGTTGGGAGCTGGGAGTCCACGACAATGTGATCGAGGATCAAGCCATCCGATGAGCCGAGCCTGGCCAGATGGTGCCAGGATGAGCCGCCATCGGTGGATTCGTAAATCCATCCCGCCGTGGTGCCCAAGTAGAGATGGCTGGGCTGGCCGGGAACGGCGGCGAAGGCGCGAGCATCGCCACCCGCGGGGCCGACGGTGACCCAACTTTCTTGCGCCGGCAGCTTAAGCACGGCCAGCGCAAGCAGCATCGCGAAGGAAATGAGCGCAGCAGGCCGCAAAAAATGCCGCAATTCCACGCCTTTCGTCGGACGAATCATGGAGCTAAGGCCCTCGGGAGTTCCCTAGATCAGTATACAAAGAATCTTTTTTGCGCGAGCCCTTTCTGCGGCCCAGTATCAAGGTTGGGAACAGAAGATGGAAATCGCTTCAGAAGCGGAGAAAAGCGCCCACCATGGGCTCGGCGGTCTGGGTAAATGCGTTGGTCGAGGTGAAGACGTTGGTGAGGTTAGCAGCTTTGTAGAGATTTCCTCGGTACTGGAATCGCAGTCCGAGGTGTGGGAGCAACGTCCAGTCGAGTCCGGCGCCGTAGACAAAAACTCCCTTGGTTGCGGTATGCGTGGTGGCGCCGGCAACGACGATGGGACCGGGATTGGCCTCGGGCACATTAAGGAGCAGGCCTCCGCCGGTTAGCGCGAAGGGCCTGAGGTTGGCGACTTTGAGCGAGACCACCCAGTCGCCCGTGATTTCATGCGCGTCCGCCGGGACGTTTTCTGTTTCGGCGCCGCAGATAACGACGCCTGAGCCGCAAGTGACCTGCTCGGTGTACTTCTGATTGGCGCGGTTGTATGCGTAGGTAGCTTCCCAGCCGACCAGCGGATTGCTGATGTGCCGCAGCTCTACCAGCACGCCGGCCGAATTGGAGGGGCTTTGCGTGGTCCCGTTGGCGCTGACCGAGGGGCTGAACGCTCCGTAAAGGCTCGCCGCCACATCGGTCTGGGCCTGGATCCCCGCGCTGAAGAGGGCCGCGAGCCCGGCCAGAAAAAGACATAACTTGATCTGCCCTACTTGCATTGTGCGTTTCCTCCCCAAGCGATTGCCTTTGGCCGAATAGAAAAGACGCGGCGAAAACGGGAGTGGCTCCCGCCTGTGTCGTTATCTATGGGCGCAGGAAAGAAAAATGGGACTGCTGGCGTTGGACAGAAGCCATCCTCAAGAAACGAAGAGGCTGACCGGCAAAACGGTCAGCCTCGAATTCGTTGCGAAGGATTGATTGAAGGTTGGCTCGCCCCGCCTGCCATGGTTTCTCATGACAGGCTTGACGAAGCTTTCCCCATGCGGCACAAACCGGAAGAGCTGGTTAGTGGTTGCCTGAAGGCGCCGCGGGCGCCCTGCGATGCCGCATGGGCAGGGGGCGGCGCACTTCCGGTTTGATGGTTGACTCGTCCGCCGGCGTAGTTCCGGATACATCGGACTCGAAGTTTGCACCCGCGGGCACCAGGTAGTTTTGCGCGGCCTGGGCGTCGTCGGGGTTAGTGGCCACGCTGATGCGCGAAGCGTCGATGCCCTGCTGCGTCACCAGGTAGTCCTTGGCGTTGACCGCGCGCTGCCCAGCGTAGTGCTCAACGTGGACGCGCGGATGACGCTGTTGTCGTGTCTCTTCTCTTTGCTCGATTTGCTTTTCTTGAGCATCCGACTGACCGACAATGACGAGCTTGGCGTCGGCTTGCTGTTTCAGGTCAAGAGCCACCTGGTCGAGGCAAGCCTTGGCTTCGTTATCGACGCGGGTTGGACGCCGCTTATCGGTGGAGAAGCTGAGCGAGCACAGCGCCTGGGCATGCGGCTGCGGCGGCGGAGGCGGCGCCACGATGGTCACCGTGGTGTTGGCGGTGGCCGTGTGGCCCTTATCGTCGGAAACGTTACATGTTATACCGACAGCCCCTGTCGGAGCGCCTGCGGAGGAGTATTCCGCCGTGGTTCCGGTACCGGAGATGGAGCCTCCGGTGGCCGAGTAGCTGTAAGTGAGCGGCCGATTCTGCGGGCTCACGCCTGTGGCGGTAATGGAGCTGGTCCCACCGGGCTGAATGGTGGAGGGATCCGCCGAGCAACTGATGGTCGGGGGTTCAAATTCCTTCACGGTGTAACTGGCCGAGCAACTCGCGGTCTCCCAGGGCTTCAAGCCTTCCTTGCCCTTTTTGCCTTCCTTTACCGTGCCCTGCACCGAATAGCTGCCGGGCGCAAGATCGGTGGTGGCGACGGTGGCGGTGGTTTCACTGCCGGTGACGCCGTTTCCGGACCAGCTATAAATCACGCTCTCCTTGGGATTGAGGTTGCCCGCCGAGCCGGTGATGGTGATGGGCTCGCCCGGGAAGACCGAGGTGGGGCTCGCGGTGCAGGCGAAGGTGATCGGCGGCGGCGGCGCGATGGAGCCGGCATGGATGACGATGCCGGCGCTCAACCGTACTGCGTTGACGTTAGCCCGGCCTCCGGGCGGTCCCGGCGGATAGGGCTGAGGGCCGAAGTCGGCGTGCATATATTCGTAATCCGTCTGGAAGAGACGAATAGCAAGATGATGATTGAATAGCGGCGTCTCATAATCCATGCCGCCGCCGGCGGTCAGATCTGGTCCCCAGGTGTTTTTCTGAAAGTCTGGTCCGTTGATTAAGGCTCCGCCCACCAAGGCATGAATGAATGGCGTGATATTTCCCGGCGCCAAGTAGCGGAAGATAATGCCGCCAGCGATGGTAATAAAACCGTCGTCGTTTCCGTGAGTGCCGATATTGGTGTTCTGCTTGCTTTGCGAACCGTATTCATGCTCGCCGAACTCCACCTGAAGGCCGACATTGCGATTGAAGAAGCGAGCGCCGCTGAAAAGCCCGCCCACATTCACAGCGTCGTAGGAAAAAGGCAAGGTTGTTCCGTTGGCCTCGGGAGTGTTTACGGTTCCGTGTGGGGACAAATAGCTGTATCCGGCAAAGATGTCCCACCTGGATGCATACTGCTGATTCGGTGTGGGTCCTTGTGCGGCTGGAGCCGCTTGAGCCGCAAGGACAGCGGGCGCCAGCGCCACAATGGCCACAGCAAAAAGCCGGCTCACAGCTTTGAAGACATGAGCATACATGCGTTTAATCCTCCCGCAATTAAGCTGATGTTTACCTTGGGAAAATTGCCAGCGAACAAAAGTTCTGGCTCTAAATCGATCCGCTTCTGCGCGGCCGGGCGGCCTTTAAAGCCCTACAGTAATCAAACCTACCATACGACAATGAACAGAGAGTACATTTTTTCAACAAGTTGCTTAGTTTGGTTCCGCAGCGGTGGTTCGCCACTTGTTACCTTAGTAACCAAAATGGCCTGGCTTCGAAGCTTGGAAGCCGGAGCTTACCCAGCGTTCAAGGTCTTCAGCAGGCTATGGGATTCGCGTTGAATTTTCTCTTGCAGAAGCGTGATCGCGTAGAGAAGTTGCTCGGGACGCGGCGGGCATCCCGGAACATAGACGTCCACGGGGATGATCTGGTTAACACCCTGGACCAATGCATAGTTATTGAAGACGCCGCCGGAAGTGGCGCAGGCGCCCATGGAAATGACCCATTTGGGTTCCGGCATCTGGTCGTAGAGCCGGCGAATCACCGGAGCCATCTTTTGCGAAACGCGACCGGCGATGATGATGAGGTCGGATTGGCGAGGTGAAGGGCGAAAAACTTCTGCGCCGAAACGTGCAATGTCAAACCGGGCTGCGCCCATGGACATCATTTCGATGGCGCAGCAGGCCAAGCCGAAGGTCATGGGCCAGATGGAGCTTTTCCGAATCCAGTTCACCGCGAAGTCGAGCGAAGTGAGGATGACACCCTCCGGCTCATCGTAGCCGTAGTTCACTTCCTTCAGCTTGATGCGGTTCTTGACGCTGCTCTCCAGCGTGCCAAAGAGATAATGGTCGCGCTCCACCGTCTCCGCCATACATCCACTATAAACCCCGGTGAGGTGTGGGGAGCCGGCGCGGGGAAGGCGCGCGGCGAAGTTATTTCGATCCAATCAGGCGAAGGCGCGCGGTGAAGGCCCGGCCTTCAGGCTCGCTGAAAGTCCCAAACTGCGGCGAATCGACATCATTGTTTACGACAACGGGATTGCCACGATTCATGGCATTTTCCATTACGCCACGCAGCCCGTAATACTGGCCGCGGAAATGAAAGCGCCATTCCAGCCCGGGGCTGATGTTGATGTAGTCCGGGAACCGATAACCTCCCGCAGCGCCAACCACCTGCTGCCCGGCGTTGACTGCGGTGTAGGGGAAGCCGGTGCGCCAATCGAGCAGGTAGACGAAATCCCAACTCTTTTTGAGTTTCGGCAGCGGAACGGGCAGCCATCCCCAGGAAAGGGTATTGTTGGGCGAGTCCCATGGCAGCGGACCGTTTTGTTGAGGGCCGAGCGGCGATGGCGTGGGCAGATAATCGAGCGCGGCATTGGTGCGGGACGAGGAATGCGTGTAGGCGAGATAAATCGTGTAGCCGTCGGCGAACAGGGGGCGCAGGTCGAACTCCTCAGAGCGATAGTGATCCTGGCGCTGGTTGGTGAGCAAATAAGTTCCGGAGAGCGCCGAAGGTCCGGTTTGATTCACAAATGTGAAGATGCGGGAGGTGCGCTTGTCCAAGAAGTTCGCTCCGGCATAAATCCGCCACGGCAACCTGCGCTCGACGCCGACGCTCCAGTTGACGGCGCGCGGGGCCTGGAGCGGGCCTTCATTTACGGCAAAATTCGTTTCCTGCGCCGGGCCGGTGGGAGTGACTCCGTCGGCGGCGTAATAAGTGTCGAAACGGACTCCGGCAAAAGCCTGAGTAAGATATTCGAGTTGCGTGCGCCCGTAATAGAGCCCGATGCCAGCCGATATCTTGGTGTTGTTCCTTTCGCCCGGCGGCGAATACACCGCGGCGATGCGCGGGGCCAACAACGGACGGCGCACGACCTCGTCCCAGTCGAAGCGCAGCCCCGGCTCGATGAGCCACCCTTTCGCCGGCAGCCAGCGATCCTCGAAATAGGCTCCGATCTCGGCGTTGTGCATTGTAAAGGGCGGCGCAGACGCGAAGGCGCTCTGGCGAAGGAGGGTTCGGTCTTCGCGCAGATAGCTTACCGGCATCCTTAACTGATCCTGGTTATAGCTGACGTGATCCAGATCGAGACCTGCCTGCAGATCGTGGGTTCCAGCCCAGTGACGCGGCGGCAGATACAGGGCCGCTGTGCCTTCGCGGCGCGTGGAGCGCCCGGTGAGGTTCTCGAAATAACTGCCCTGGGGCAGTTCCGGCGTAATCTCGTAAGGAATGTCGCCGTGCGGCTCATGGCCATCGCGAAAGCGCATCTCGCCGAGGCCGGCGTCGAGCAGAGCGCCGTTGTGGAAGCTCCACTGGTTGCGTAGATAGGGCAGCCAGGCGATGATGTCACGTTTGGTGGTGCTTTGCTGCGGGGTCAGCGACGAGAGGCCTTCGTAGGGGGAATGATAGTCGTTGAAGAGCAGACCCGCGGTGAGAATGTCGGCGGGGGTTAGATTGGCTTGGAGCTTGACGAGGTTGCTGCCGCGCACCAACTGGTTGGTGTCGGCGTTGGCGGGCAGTTCGGCGATGTAGTTGTTATCGTACTCGGTCTCCAGACCGTCGTACCACCACGTGCGGCCCCGCTTGACCGGTCCGGAAAAAGTGAAGCGGGGTACGAACTTGTCGAAGCGGATGCCGTTCAGGTCGCGGAGCGAAGGAATGAAATTGGTGGCGTTAAAGCGGAACTTGTTATCGCCCATGCCGGTATAAAAGCCGATGACGCCGCCGGTGGCGCGGCCAAACTGGACTGGATAACGCGTGGACTCTTCGTCGATGGAGCGGACGGCGTCGGCGCTCACCCGGATATCGAGCGTGCCGTTGACCGGCGAGCGCACATCGAATCCGTCGATGATGTCCAAAGTCGACCAGGTCTCGGAGCCGGCGAC
>JASHTU010000427.1 GCA_030040395.1 Acidobacteriaceae bacterium | reverse complement strand
AATCTCTTTCTCTTTTTCATGACCACCCTGGTCCTCGCCGGCAACATTCTGCTCATGTTTGTCGGCTGGGAGGGCGTCGGTCTTGCGTCTTATCTCCTTATCGGCTTCTGGTTCCGGAAACCCTCCGCCGCCGACGCCGGCAAAAAAGCCTTCATCGTCAACCGCATCGGCGACTTTGGCTTCCTCATCGGGATTTTCCTCCTCCTCGGCAACTTCGGTACGTTTACCTTCAGTGACATCGCCGCCCAGCTCGCCGCCAGCCCCGCCTGGCAAGGTGGCATCCTCACCGTCATCTGTCTTTGCCTGCTCGCCGGCGCTGCCGGCAAGAGCGCGCAGCTTCCCCTCTATGTCTGGCTACCCGACGCCATGGAAGGCCCTACGCCCGTCTCCGCGCTCATCCACGCCGCCACCATGGTCACCGCCGGCGTCTACATGATCGCCCGCACGCACTTCCTCTTCGATCGGTCGCCCTTCGCCCTGGGAACGGTCGCCATCGTCGGCGCGGCCACGGCCTTTTTCGCGGCCACCATGGGCCTGGTGCAAAACGACATCAAACGCGTCCTCGCCTACTCCACCATCTCGCAGCTCGGCTACATGTTCCTGGGCTGCGGCGTAGCCGCCTACTCGGCGGCCATCTTCCATCTCATGACTCATGCCTTCTTCAAGGCCTTGCTCTTCCTCGCCGCCGGCTCCGTCATCCACGCCCTCGGCGGCGAACAGGACATGCGCAAGATGGGCGGTCTGTGGCGCACCATGCCGGTCACTTTCTGGACCATGACCGCGGCCGTTCTCGCCATCTCCGGCATCTTTCCCTTCGCCGGATTTTTCTCGAAAGACGCCATCCTCTACGCCGCCTTTCTTCAGGGCTCGTTCGGCAAGGCCATCTGGGCAGTCGGCTTCGTCACCGCGCTCCTCACCGCACTCTACATGTTCCGCCTCTGGTACATGACCTTCTTCGGCGCGCCGCGCGGAGAGGCCCATCCCCATCACGCCACGCCCCCCTCCATGCTCGGCCCCATGGTGATTCTCGGCCTGCTTTCCGTTTGCGGCGGCTGGATCGGCATCGAGCGCTTCGGCGGTTATCTCTCTTCCGCCGTCGGCCACGCGCCTGCCGTCTCCACCATACCGCACCTCGAACTTTATCTCAGCCTCGCCACCGTTGCCATTGCCCTCGAAGGCTGGCTCATCGCCGACAAGTACTACCGGCGCAAGCCGGAGCGGCCCGCGCAACTCGCCGCCGCTTTGCCCGGCGCTTACAAGCTATTCTCCAAAAAGTACTACGTAGACGAGCTCTACGGCGCGGTCTTCGTCAAGCCGCTGCTCGCCATTTGCAAATACGTGCTGGGCTGGGTTGTCGACACGGCCATCATCGGCGGCGCTGCCTGGCTGCTTGGCGGGATCGCCAACTTCGTCGGAGCCATCTTGCAGCGCTGGCAGTCCGGTAATCTGCGTTCCTACGCCGCATGGCTCGCGCTCGGCGCGGCCTGCGCCCTGCTGTTCGCTTTGCTCGCGGGCTCGCCGCACGCATGGGGCCTTACCCTCTTTCACGCCGAACCAATCTTTAAGTTCCGTCACATTACCGTAGCGCATTTTGGACGGGCGGGGCGCTGAGGATATGCAAACCTTCGATCCCATCATTCTCAACCTCATCCTGCTGGTTCCCCTGGCCGGCGCCGTTCTGGTCGCGCTCGCGCCTGATCGCGCCAAGCTGCCCAATTGGATCGCCCTCCTCACCGCGCTTTTCACCTTCCTCCTCACGCTGCATCTTCCCGCGCATTTTCATCTCGGCCAGTCTGGCTTCCAGTTCGAAGTCAACCGCCTCTGGATCGAGAATCCCGCCATCTCCTACCACGTCGGCGTCGACGGTCTCAGTCTTTGGCTGGTCGTGCTCACCGGTCTGCTCGCCCCCGTCGGCGTGCTCGCCAGTTGGAACGCCATCCAGACGCGGCGCAAGGTCTTCTACTCCCTTTTCCTCGTCCAGCAGACCGCCATGTTCGGCGTCTTTGTCTCGCTCGACCTGATGCTCTACTACGGCTTCTGGGAGCTCTCGCTCGTGCCCATGGCAGTGCTTATCGCCATGTACGGCCGCAAGGACGGCCCGAGAGCCGCGCTCAAATTTTTCCTCTTCACCTTCATCCCATCCGCCCCTCTGCTGGTCGCCATCCTCTGGCTCTATGCCCGCACGGGCAGCTTCGATTTCGTCACCCTCCGCATTCTCCTCGGCCACGGATCGTTCTCCTCCACGGCCATGTTCTGGATGGCTCTGGCCTTCCTCGTGGCCTTCGCCGTCAAAGTCCCCGTCTTTCCCCTCCACGGATGGATCGCCGATACTTACTCTGAGGCGCCTGTCGCGCTCGCCATGGTCGTCGCCGGCAAGCTCGGCCTCTATTCCCTGCTGCGTTTCCACGTCGGCCTCTTTCCCCTGCAGGCGCAAGCCGCCGCGCCCATCCTCATCGCGCTCGCCGTTGTCGGCCTCCTCTACGGAGCCTGCCTCGCCCTCGTTCAGCGCGACTTCTGGCGTGTCATCGCCTTCGCCGCCCTGAGCCACTTCAGCCTCGTCACCCTCGCCATCTACGGGCTCACGTTTACGGGCTGGAACGGCGCTGTCTATCAGATTCTCTCCCTCGGCATCGTCGAAGGCGCCATCTTCATCCTTCTCGGCGCGCTTGAAAACCGCTACGTCACCAGCCAGATCGCCTCCTACGGCGGTCTCGCCGCCAGGCTGCCGCGCGCCGCCGCGTACTTCGTTATCGCCTCCCTCACCATGATCGGCCTGCCCCTTTTGAGCAGCTTCATCGGCGAGTTCACTATCCTCTCCAGCACCTTCACTCAGGTCAGCCGCGGATGGGGCATCGCCGCTGCCGTAAGCGTCATCCTGAGCGCTTCGTACATGCTCTGGCTGGTGCAGCGGCTCTTCTACGGGCCGGAAAGCGAAATGACCGCCAAACCTGCTCCCGACCTGCGCTTCGGCGAACTCGCCGCCCTCACGCCATTGGTCGTCCTCATGTTCGTCATGGGCGTTGCGCCCTCGCTCTGGTTCAGCTCCATCCAAACCGGCGTCCGCCCGCCTCAAAAAGAGCAATTGGCCCTCCATGAGGGCGCGACTTTTCAGGCTGAGGAAAAGCTCGAGACGAGCAAGGCTTTGGACCAGGGCGTGACTTTAGTCGTGCCCCAACCGCGGGAAACGAATGGGGGGGCTTTAGCCTCTGAGGGAAGTCTCCGACGGCCAACAGAACTGGATGCCCTTGTGTTGCAACCCGTTTTCGAAAAAGCCGTGAGGGAGGTCCAGCGGTGAATCCCACGCCTGACATCTACCGCATTCTTCCCGAGGTAATCCTCACCCTCACCGGCGTGGCCGTCATGTTCATCGACGCCTCGCTCAAACCCGCGTGGCCGCGCCGCCCGCTGGGATGGCTTGCGGCCATCGGAACCACGCTCGCCCTCTGGGCCAGCCTCTGGCAGCTCTCCCTCCCAGAGGGAACCGGCTTCTTTGGAACCGTGGAAACCACCACCTTCACCGTTTTCTTCCACGTCCTCATCTGCGGCATCGTCCTCGTAGCTTTGCTGCTCACGCTCGACACCCTCCCCGCCGGCAGCCACCACCAGGGCGAGTTTTACGCCCTCGTTGTCTTTGGCGCGGTCGGCATGTGCCTGCT
>JASHTU010000426.1 GCA_030040395.1 Acidobacteriaceae bacterium | reverse complement strand
GCCGTGATCGACGAGCGCCTGGATGGCGTTGAATAGAGCCTGCTTGCCGCCGGTGGTGAAGATAACCTCGTCCACCGAGTAGTCGGAGCCGAAGTCGCAGGCGTGACGCGCGACGATCGCCTTGCGCAGCTCGGGAATGCCGGGGACGACGGTGTAGCGGGTAAAGTTGGACTCAATCGCCTCGATGGCCGCGTCCTTGATGTGGCGGGGCGTGGCAAAATGCGGTTCGCCGGCGCCGAAATCCACCAGGTTGGCGCCCTGGGCGCGCAGCTTGGCCGCCTCGGCGGCCACCGCCATGGTTGCGGAAACCTCGATGCGGCCGATGCGCTCGGCAAATACTTGGGAAGGGCTGGAAACGGTCATCTTGTCTTTTATCTTGCCAGATTTGCGGACGAAGGCAAAATGCCAGCCCCATGGCGCGGAGCGAGTTCGCAACGCTGCGCGCCCGCAAGGCTCTAAGCGGTCCCCTCTAAGCGGTCCCCTCTAAGCGGTCCCCTCTAAGGAGTCCCATTGATCCGCGCCCGCAGCCGCGTGAGCACGTTGGGCGGGACCAGACCGGTGATGTCGCCGCCAAAGCTGAAGACTTCCTTGACCATGCGCGAGCTGACAAAGGAGTAGCGGCCGGCCGGCTGCAGAAAGACCGTCTCGATCTCCGGCGCCAGCCGCCGGTTCATGAGCGCCGTTTGAAACTCGTGCTCATAATCGGAGATGGCGCGGATGCCGCGAAGGACCGCCGAGGCGCCCTGCTGGCGCGCAAACTCGACCATGAGCCCGTCGAAGGTGGCCACGGAGACGTTGCCCACGGAGCGGGTGGCTTCCTCGAGCATTTCCACCCGTTCCTCGACCGTAAACAGGGGATTTTTGACGGGGTTGACGAGGATGGCGACTGTGAGCCGGTCAAAGAGCCGGGCCCCGCGCTGGATAAGGTCCAGGTGGCCGTTGGTCGGAGGATCGAAAGTGCCGGGATAGAGGGCGTTTACGGGCATTGGCGCCGCGAGCTTTCAAGAAGGATTCTAGCAGTGCAGGGTAAGCCATCGGCTCATTGAGTTTGCACCATAAGCAGTGTCCTCTCCTCTGCCGCTCGATTCGAAACGCGACCACGGGTTCTGGCGCCAACTGGCTTGACAACACCCCTCCGCCTCCTGCATTCGAAACCATCCCCCTCATTCCAAACAGATTTTATTTTTCTTCCCCAATCTTGCCGGTTATTTCCGCCAAATCGCTAAAATGGATTTAGGTAACAGAACGGGGTGGACCCCTCTTCGGAAACGGCCCGGGAATGATGGCTAGTACCGCGACTGGGTGATTTTGTAGCTACTCCCAATGGACTTGGGCGCCCCGGGTCCCCCGGGGTCCGCGGCGAGCGGCGGGAACCCGCCTGCGGGTGGCTCGCTGGGGTGAAGATCCCGATTTTGGGACCTGGAAAGCACCAAACTACGTGGTCACACCCGAAAAAAGGCCGTAAGTCCTTATTATTGAAGATTTTATGATCTAACCCTTTTATTATCAAGAATTTAGACCCAGTACTAAATAGTATAAATGATTGCAAATAAACCACTTAAACCCTCAAGAATGGGGGGTAGGGTGGGGTAACTGAAAAGTACATGGACTGACCCCGTGGACGGCGATGCCAATCCCCCGCGCTCCGCGACCATGCTTGCTGCTCTTTCCACTCCAAACTCCCCACCGGTGCCGGGAACCCCCAGGTTCGACAAACTCAAACTGCCATGAAAGCCCTGAGACCGCACTTTAGTAACTTTCGAAGTCCCTTTAGATAGGTTACCCTCTCATGAAGAATCCCATGTTGCCGATAGCTTGAGTGTCGCGGGCGGCTGCAGCAGTTCCTGAGTTGTTGCTGCTTCAGGCGCCCGCGGCGTCGGGGGCATGGCGGCTCTGGAACAGTTCCGGGCAAGGCCGTGCCGGGGTTTACCTGCCGCGCGAACTCAAAGACCTTGAGGGGCGCGCAGAAAAGAAGGGACTCCTATGAAATCCTCTGCAGCGCTTCCGGCTCTGATTGCGGCAGCGGGCCTGCTGGCCATTGCCGCGCCTCACTCCTGGTCCCAAACTTCAAGGTTCGTTTCCACGGTTTCAATCACTTCCTCTGCCCGCCCGGCGGTGGAAGACGCGGCGTTGGTCCAGGCAAGGTTGGACCAGTTCGATTCCGCGCTGGCCTCGCATGACGTCGCCCGTCTGCAGGCCGCGGGTGTCAAGCCGCAGACCGCAAAAAGGTGGCGAAGGTTTTTCAAGGACAATCCCAACGCCCAGGTGAAGGATCGTTGCCCGGTTCAGGCCCTGGCCATTTCCGGCGACGCAGCCAGTTGGGACTGCACTGAGACCGCCACCATCGTCTCCGAAGGAAAGCCCCTGTCGTTCGCCCACGTCATCCACTTCACGTTTACCAAGAGCGACGGAGTGTGGATGATCGCGGATCGAAAATAAAGTCCGTCTTCGGCCTCCGCGGGAATGTGGCGGATCGTCGCGGTCTCCGGCTCGTTCTTCCCGGAACCGGTTGAGTTATTTTTCCCCTTCGTAAGGAAGGGTGAAGAAAAATACCGCGCCCTGGTCGATCTTGCCTTTGGCCCAGATCTTGCCGCCATGGCGGGTGATGATGCGGTAGGCAGTGGCCAGGCCAATGCCCGTGCCGGGAAACTCGCCTTGCGAATGAAGGCGCTGGAACGGGCGGAAAAGCCGGTCGGCGTGACGCGGATCGAAACCGGCTCCGTTATCGCGCACGAAATACACCGGGCCTGAGGGCTCGTCCGTGAAGCCGAACTCGATTTCAGTGGTTTCGGCGTTCGCCGTGTACTTCCAGGCGTTGTTCAACAGGTTTTCTACAACCACGTGGGTGAGGCCCTCGTCGGCAATGGCGCGGGCGCCTCTGGCCACGGTGAACCGCGCTTGACGGCCGCCATTCTCCGCTTTGAGGGCGGCCAGAATCTCCTCGGCCATGTGACTCAGATCCACTGCCGTCCGCCGCAGCGGCGTGCTCGAGGCGCGGGAAAGATTGAGCAGATCTTCGATGAGACGCGACATGCGCTTGCTGCCCTCGAAGAGCTTGTCGATCAGCGCCTGGTTCTCCGTCTTGGGCGAGGAGCACTGCAGTAGAAAGGCAATATTGCTGATTTGCTGCAGCGGCCCGCGAAGATCGTGGGCTACAGAGTAGGAGAAGGCTTCCAGCTCCTTGTTCGCCGCGGTCAGCTCGGCGGTGCGTTCGCGCACCCGTTCTTCCAGGATGCTTCGCGACTCTTCGAGCGCGCGGTCGCGCTCCTGGATCTGCTCCAGCATTTCGTTGAACGATTGCACCAGAAACGCCAGCTCGTCTCCGGTGGGGGGCGTGATGGCGCGCACCGAGTAATCTTTTTCACGGGTGACGATCTGCGCCGTCTCGGCAAGCCCGGTCAGGGGGTCGATAACCACATGCCGGATGGTCGAAGTAGCCAGCAGCGCGATCGCGAAGCAAAGCACCAGGATCCCCGCCGAAAGCAGGCCGACCTGCACCGCGCTGCGCTCGAGCTGGGTGGTTTCCGCAAGCAGATACACGGCGCCCACCGCGTTGCCCTGGAAGATAATGCGGCTGCCCAAGAGGATGTTGCGGCCTCTCGTCCAGTACCCGTGCAACTGCCCAGGCGCGAGCCGCGAAGTGAGATTCGGCGGGATGGACGGGGCGCGGGTGTACTGGGCGAACTGCTGGCCGTTTCCCCGCACTACGATCGCCCACTTGATCTGCGGCGATTGATGCAGGCCCGAGAGCGTGTTTTCCGCCGCCTGCTCATCGTCGAACAGCAGCGCGGTCACGCTATTGGCGCCCACGATGCCCGCCTCGGTGCTCAACGAGCGAACCAGGTCCCGGCGCAGCGTGTACAGGTCGTAGCCGAGGAACGCGATGTAGGCCAGCACCAGGGCCGCGCCGCTGACCAGAAGGTTCATGCGCGTGAGCTTCCCGGCGATCGAGCGCTGGTTCCAGAGTCTCATCGGTGCCCCTCCGGCGGCGGCGCTCCTTTGACGGACGAGGCGACGCGCAGAAGCTCCGAGCTGAGCACCAGGTGGTTTCGGTCCACTGGCCCAAGATTGACGTCGAAGCGGACGCGATCGTTTTGAAGGATGAGCTGGATCATGCCGCCGCGCTTGATAAAGTCCGGCGCATCGCTCACACTGAGCGCGTTAGACCCGTCGAGGATCGCGAGGTCTTCGCGCATCCTGTCGCCTTCGAAGATGCTTATGAAGACAATGGCGCAGCTCCGGCCCTGGGTGGCGTCCGTAACTCTCAGCACGTGGACGGGAAGTTTGTTGATGGACTCATGGGCGGCGATATCGTCCATGAC
>JASHTU010000425.1 GCA_030040395.1 Acidobacteriaceae bacterium | reverse complement strand
CTCGCCGGCTCGCCAATGGTGGAGATGTCGGCGTCTCTTATCCCTTCGGCGTCAATGGCCTGGCGGATCCGGTTCATATCGGGCGCCTGCGTGAACTGCACCGTGACCTGCGTGCCGCCGCGAAAATCCACCCCCAGAGGCACGGGGCTGCCGATGTGCGCATAGTGCCAGCTCATCGAAATAATGCCCGCAACGCTAAAAATCATCGAAAAGGCGAGGAAATACCATTTTTTCCCCAGCCAGTCCACATTGACGCTGTGAAAGAATTCCACTTCTGCTCTTCCCTTTCTGTGGGCCGGATGCCGAAAGCTTGCAGCTCCCGGATCCTGGCTCTTAACCGCCGGTCGCCCCTAATCTCCCCGCCCTTGGTCTCTCAGCCGCTAGTCTCTAGCCCCTCAGCCCCTAAATCGAGACCATCTCGCCCGGCCGCAACCGGTTCAGGTGCCCCTCGAAGATCACGCGCGAAACGAAGACCGAGGTAAAGAGATTGGCCGCCAGACCGAAGGTGAGCGTGGTGGCGAAGCCTTTCACGGGCCCGGTGCCAAAGAGGAACAGGATGGCCGCCGACACAATCGTCGTGACGTGCGTGTCGAGGATGGTCACCCACGCGTGCGCGAAGCCTTGGTCCACGGCCGTGGCAGCCGCCTTGCCGGCGCGGATCTCCTCGCGGATGCGCTCGAAAATCAGAACATTCGAGTCCACGCCCATGCCGATGGTGAGAATGACCCCGGCGATGCCGGGCAGCGTGAGCGTGGCTTGCGAGAAGCCCATGAAGCCGAGCAGGATGACGAGGTTCAAAAACAGCGCCACGTCGGCGTTAACGCCCGAACTCTTGTAATAGACCAGCATGAACGCCCACACCAGAAGCACGCCCACGACGGCCGCGGTAACGCCCTCGCGGATGGAGTCCGCGCCCAGCGTGGCCCCCACGGTGGTGGCCTCGATATAGTTGAGCGATGCGGGCAGCGCGCCGGTGCGCAGCAGCTTGGAGAGCATCGCCACCTCATCGGGACTGAAGCTGCCGGTAATTTCGCCGCTGTCGCGGATGCCGCTTTGAATGGTGGCCACTTCACGCACCGTGCCGCCCATCACCACGGCCATGCTTTTGCCCACGTTGGCGCTGGTGTAATCCCAAAACTTGTCGCCAGCTTCGTCGGTGAGCGTAAAGTTCACCGTGCGCTGGCCGGTGTTCTGGTTGACGCCCGGTTCGGCGGAGCGGAAGTCGCTGCCGGCGACAATGGCCAACCGCTGCAGAATGTAGTAGGCGTCGCCGCCGCCCGTGCCGGCCAGCTCACCCGTAGCGGGCAAAATCTGCTCATCGGTCGGCAGCGCATTACCCACGCTGCTGAGCGCGCCCTGTTGGCTGGGAAATGGCCCGCCGACCACGGCGTGAATCTCCAGCCGGGCCGTGGACTGGATGATGGTTTTCACCTGATCCAGGTTGCTGATGCCGGGCAACTCCACCAGAATCTGGTTGGCGCCCAAGCCGTAAGGCGCAATCTGCGGCTCGGTCACCCCCAGGGAGTCCACACGGTCGGTAATGGTGGAGATGGCCTCCTGCACCGTGCGCTGATCCAGGTCGCGTTCGTAAATCGGCTTCATGGTCAGGGTCCAGGTGTTGTTGGCGCCGCTGGCCACGTCGTATTCGTCGGAATACCGGGGCCCGTCGAGCAGAGCATCCACAGAGCTCGACTGCACGGCCGCCACGCCCTCCACCTGAATGGCGTCGGGCTTGCTGGGATCGGGCTTGTACACCTGCGAGAAGGTCAGGTTCGCCTTCTTCATCTGCTGCTCGATGTCCTGAACGGTGTTGTCGGTTTCCGCGTTCACCGCATCGGCCACCTGCACCTGGAGGATGAGGTGCGCTCCTCCGCGCAGATCCAGGCCGAGATGAACCCGCTTGGTGATTGCCGCCAGCAGGGCAGAGCCCGAAAGCCCCGAAGGCACGCCGAAGATGCCGTAGAGACAGACCACCAGCACGGCAATGATCAGGGTGATCTTGTTTTTGAGATCCTTTTTCATGGTTTCACTTCTCTATTGGAAATCCTACTCGATTGGAAATCCTGCTGGCTTGTGGCCGCGGGTCCTTCCCTCGACTTGCCGCCGGTTGGCTGCACGCAAAGCCTGGCGGCGAAGCCCGGCAGGCAAACATCAAGAGGACGTTTCCTGGGTGGTCACGGAGGCGATGGCGCTCTTCACCACTTCCATTTTCAGGTTGTCGGGCGCCACGCGGAGGATGATCGAGTCGTCCTTGATGGAAATGATGGTGCCGCGGATGCCGCCCGCGGTGGTTATGCGATCGCCGGTCTTGATGCTGGCCAGCATGGATTGCCACTGTTTTTGCCGTTTCTGCTGGGGACGGATCATAAGCAGATACAGCACCGGAATCAACAGCAGGGGCAGAAGAATCGTCAAGCCGCCGTTGGCGGGGGCGCCCCCTGCCCACCAGAACGCGAAAGTTGTCGCCACACTCATCCTTTACTCGCTCCAGGCCATTTCGCCGGCTCCGGGCACAGGCACACCCCCCGCGGGGACGCCTGACGGAAAGATTTGTCTCCGGGAACGGTCCTGCAGCGGCTACCCGGTCCACACGCCTCCTTCCAGGCATCCGCCACAGCGCATCCGCGGGAAGTCAAGGAGTGGTTTCTGGGCGTCGCAATCAAAGAAACCGCTATGGCCGTGGATCCCACCGGCCCAGGCGCGGGAAGGAGGGTCACGTTGCCGGAGATCGGGAAAAATTCGTCCCCATGCTGGCCGGCGCACTCCATGGCCCTGCTACCGTCTGCTTCCTGTTCGACACAGCCCTCTGCTCGTTCTCCGGCCCCGGAATGACCGCATACACCGGTCCCCTTCCGCCCGAATTCCAAAAAGAGAGCCTAGAAAGATAAGATACGCGCGGCCGGTTCGGTGTCAAGGCGCGGAGGCAGGGACCAAGGGAACAAGGGACCAAGGGAGCGCGGCGGGTAGGCAGCGGAGGGGCTTAGGGGCAGGTGAGGTTGGCCATTGCCCCGACGTTCCCGCACCCTGGCCGGCCCGCTGAATCGATCGAGTCGCACATAGGGTTGGTGACGAGCTGCACCCAGGCTTCGACGGTTGTCTCTCCCGAGACGCCCTGAGCGCAAGTGGCCAAGCCGGCCTGCGTTACGGTGGCGATTTTCTGCGGAAACGCGGAGGCTCCCCAGGAAGCCTGCAATGGAGTGACGGTGAATGGCTCCGAACTGTAGTGACCGGTGGCGATGAACTGAACCTGGCCGTCTGTAGAACCCGAGGCGTTGGCAGAAGCCGGGCTGATGGTGACGGAGAGGAGCTGACGACTGGCCGGAGCGCCGCAAGCCTCAAGGAAAATGAGAGAAAGAGCAAGCGGCAGGAAGGCAGAAAAGATGATCCGTAGAGTCTTCATCACGGCTTCCTGACTGCCAATATACACCGCGCCAAAAGTCCGGCGTCAGGGTCTGGCTGCCGCATCCGGCGTCCCGGCGTCGTCGTCCGAGTCTTCGACCAGCACAGCCGAGCCGGGAACGATGTCGTAAGCGGCTGCGTCCTTGCCGGCGGGATGAAAAGTGACGCGAAGGGGCTCACGCTGCCAGTCGGGTTGGATGCAGGCCGGATCGGGATGATTCGTCGCATCGAAGGCGGCGAGCCTCTTGGCAAGGGCAGGCTTCCGCGCGGCGATCTGCGCCACTACGGCGTAGAGGCTCTTGCCGCTCGGCGTGAGGCCGCAGTACGCCGCGTAGTCGCGGAACCAGGCCACTTGACTCACGCCGGGATCGTAGTCGGGCAGCTTGAGGGCGGCAATGTGGCCGGTGACGCGGTCCACCAGCAGCCATGGGCCGCGCTGCCACACCCATTCGCCCTTGGCGCCCGTGGCGGGTTGGTCGCCGGGCAGAGCGTCGTTGAGGCGCAGAGCGCGCCGCACCACGAAACTGCGGTCGGTGACGTCGTGGGCGTCGCCGGTGGTCCACTCCTTGAGCGCGCCATCGACCAGCAGGGCTCGGATTTTGAGCGAGTCCTCGCCGGGGGCAGCTCCAGCGGGATCCCCGGCCTTCGAGTAAGCTACTTTCCTGGCCGCGCCCAGGACGACGGTGTGGGTTTTGCGCGGGACAGCATGCAGGGATGAGCTGGCAAGGAGAAGAAGGAGAGTCGCCGATCCGGCAAAGCTTCGCATTGCGCAGGTCTCCCCAAGGCTATTGGAAACCGCGAAGGTTGCGGGCGCTGTGAGATGAATCACAGGGCTTTGAGGCAAACACTATAGCAGGGCAAGAAACTCGTCGACTGAGAGTCCCGAGACGCGAACCAGCTTGCGGAGGGTGCCGACGGACAACTCCTTATGTTGTGGAACCGAGAGATTGGCGCGGATGCCTTCTTTACTCATCATCACGTGGCTGCCCACCTGGCCTCGGACCGTCCAGCCCGCACGCCCGAAGGCTTTGACCGCCTCCTTGC
>JASHTU010000424.1 GCA_030040395.1 Acidobacteriaceae bacterium | reverse complement strand
AAAATCCCGATGAGGAAGCCAAAGTCGCCGATGCGGTTGACGATGAAGGCTTTTTTGCCGGCGTCGGCGGCGGAGGGTTTCCGGAACCAGAAGCCGATAAGGAGATAAGACGCAAGACCGACGCCCTCCCAGCCGACAAACATGAGCAGAATGTTGCCGGCGAGGACCAGGGTGGTCATGAAAAAGAGAAAGAGATTGAGGAAGCTGAAGTAGCGGGCGTAGCCGTCATCGTCGTGCATGTAGCCGACTGAGTAAACGTGAATGAGAAAGCCGACGCCGGTGACGACCAGCAGCATGACTAGTGAAAGCTGGTCGAGGACGAAGCTGAAGTCGACGTGGAGAGCGCCGACGGCGATCCAGGGGTAGGGGCAGGTTTCCAGGTAGGGAAGCGAGGGGCCGGGAGCCAAGCCGATGAGGTCGCGGGCGGCGTTGACCACCAGGGCAAAAGAGGCGAGCGGGGTCAGGAGGCCGACAGCGGTGACGAGCCACCTGGGCAAACGGGCGCCGAGGACGCCGTTCACGAGAAATCCCGCCAGCGGCAGTAGCGGAATCAACCACAGATGGAAAGGCGCGTTCATAGCTTCATCAGGTCGATACGGTCAACGGCCAGCGTGGCGCGGGCGCGAAAGACGGCAATGATGATGGCCAGGCCGACGGCAGCCTCAGCCGCGGCGACCATCATGACGAAAAACACAAAGATCTGGCCCTTCACTGCATGCCACTGGTGGGCGAAGGCGACAAAGGAAAGATTGACGCCGTTGAGCATGAGCTCAATGGACATGAAGACGGTGATGAGGTTGCGCTTGATGAGAAAGCCGATGATGCCGAGCGAGAACAGCGCGGCGCTTAAAAGCAGAAACCAGGCGAGAGGGACGTCCTGATTGAAGCTCATTTGGAGGCCGTCCTTTCGGCGCCGCCCCTGTTCGAACCATCGGCCGACCCGTCAGCGCGGGCCAGCGCAACCGCGCCCAGGATGGCGATGAGAATGAGCACTGAGGTGACTTCAAAGGGAAGAAGCAGCTCGTGAAAAAGAACGCGGCTGAGGTCCTGGGTGGTGGTGACGCCCTGGTTGAGGGCGGCGGCGCCCAGGCCCTGCGCGCGCAGAATGACGGTGGCGAGCACGGCCAACAGGGCGACGACGGCGGGAAAGCCGACGAAGCACGCGGCGCGGCTGCCCAGGGTGCGCTCCTCGCGGCCGGCGTTGAGCAACATGACCACAAAGGTGAACAGGACCATAATGGCGCCGGAATAAACGATGATTTGCGCGATGGCGAGGAACTCCGCGCCCAGGAGCAGGTAGAGGACGGCGAGCGAGGTCATGACCACGATCAGCGAGAGGGCGCTGTTGATGGGATGGCTCTGCAGCAGGAGATTGATGGCTCCAGCGAGGCAGAATCCGGCAAAGACGAAAAACAGGATCAGATGCATCGTTCCGCCGCTTACGGGCTGGAGCCGGTGTACCGGCCGATTAGGAGGAAGGACGACGGAGCTTGCGTTTCGGGCCCCGGAAATTCCATTTCGATTGTAAATGAGCGTCTTCGAAGGTCCGGCGCTCAGGCAGTCGAGGCTGACGAGCCGATCGGAAATCCTCAAGCCCTCAGCGATAAGCGAGCCAAAGGCTGGTTCCAATGATGTTGAGGATGGCGATGGGCATCAGGTAGCGCCATCCGAAGTTCATGAGCTGGTCATAGCGGAATCGGGGCAAGGTTCCCCTTACCCACACGTAGAGACAAAGGAAGCAAAAGACTTTGAGCGCGAACCAGAAGATGGGAACCAGGGCGTGGACAACGATGTTTTGGGGCGGCTCGATAAGGTTGCCGAAGGGGCTGGTCCAGCCGCCGAAGAAGAGCAGCGTCGCCACGCAGCCGACGGTAATCATATTGGCGTACTCGGCCATGAAGAACATGGCGAATTTCATGGAGCTGTATTCAGTGTGATAGCCGCCGGTGAGCTCGCTTTCGGCTTCGGGCAGATCGAAGGGGGAGCGGTTGGTTTCGGCGAAGGCGGCGGTGATGTAGATGAAGAAGGCGACGAACTGGAAGCCGCCGAAGATGTTCCAGGTGGCGATGCCTTTGTGGGCCTGCTGCTCGACGATGACGCGCAGATTGAAGGAACCGGCGCGAAGCACGACGCCGACGAGCGACAGGCCGAGCGCCAGCTCGTAGCTGATTAGTTGCGCCGCGGAGCGCAGCGAGCCGAGCAGCGAATATTTATTGTTCGAGGACCAGCCGGCGAGAGCGATGCCGTAGACGCCGATGGAGGTGACGCCGAGAATGACGAGCAGGCCGATATTGATGTTCGAAATCTCGAAGATGTCAAAGCCCTTGGGTCCGATGCCTGGCTCGCCGAAGGGGACCACGGCGATGGAGATGAGGGCGCAGCCAAAGGAGATGATGGGCGCGAGGAGATAGATGGGGCGGTAGACGGCGCTGGGAAAGAGGTCTTCCTTAAAGAAGAGCTTGGCGCCATCGACGAGCGTTTGCAGGGCGCCGAACGGGCCGACGCGGTGGGGGCCCCAGCGGTTCTGGATGCGGCCGACGAGTTTGCGCTCGAGGAGCACGGTGTATGCGACGCCCATGAGCAGCAGCACCGTGACGACGACGACTTTGAGCAAACTCCAAAGGAAAAAATCGAGTAACGTCACTTGCCTTCAGCCTCTTTTCAGCAGCGGGTCAGCGAGTTAGCAAGTCAGCGAGTTAGCAAGTCAGC
>JASHTU010000423.1 GCA_030040395.1 Acidobacteriaceae bacterium | reverse complement strand
TTCTTGCGCGCAGCGGGGGATTGCTGGCCCTCAAAGACGCCGGTCAACGGAGAAAGCGCGGTTGCGGCCAGTCCGGTCTTGAGCGCGGTGCGGCGGTTCATTTTCACAGAGCTCATCTTCGCTTCCCCGATGATTCAGGATGGGATTGCATTCCCTTCCACTCTACTCCCGCAGATTGAGCCGGAGCGTGCAACTGGTAGCGTCCTAAGAATGCGTTGCTGGGTCCGGGCGGGGAAAAGAGCTTTACGGTTCTCGATCAATCCATTCTGGCTCAGATCGCCTATGTCGCCTCTCGTCTCACATTTCCCACTGCTCAAGCGTCTGGCGTATCCCCTCTAACGAGTCGCGCATCGTTGCCAGCGTGTTCGCAATTCCCAGCAAGAGCGCCTGGATCAGCGCCAGCACGAAGATCAGGGCCGCGCCGAAAACCACGGCAAAGATTTTCCAGAATTCCATGCCGAGAAGTATATATGTGGGTGGGGCTGGCCTTTAGAGCAAGATTTGGAGCAAAATAGAAACGCGGCCTGGCAGGGCCGCGCCTCCGTTCGCTCATCCACACGCGAATCTTCGCACAGGATGGGTGTGTCATGCAACAAGCTACTGAATACGAGTTGCTCTGGGAAAGGCCTTTGACAGTTCTTTCACCGTCATATCTGAATCGCCATGCTCAAGAATCCGCCGACGAATTGCGTCGAAAGGTCCGCGAATCCCCTTCTCAGTTCCCTCTACTAGCTGCGTGGATGCAATTAGATCGTCCAGAGAAAATTCCGGTGCCTCCGCCGCAGGATGAGTCAGTAGGCAAGTCTTCAATTTCTCATTCTCGATAGTCAGCCGCTCACAATTATCGAGCAGGAATAGAATCACGTCCTTTGCAGTTGTCATGGCGTCATCCGTCGTATCCTCACCAGCTCCCGTGCTTGCACAGAGCGTTGCTGCCGATCAATCCCTATCCGTCCGTTCCATATACCTCTGTAGCTTTCTTTCTTTTTTGTATTCTTCGCCCCTCAGATTCTTTCTCTCTTCGTAGCATCGATGCCACCAAATGTCCGGCTGCAAAGCGCGATTCTTGATTGAGGCCCGAGTCATAACGTCGCCCTTTTCCAAGTCCAGAATTGGCTGCTCTTCTTCAAGGGGATTCGTCAGGGTCATTCTGGCTTCGATCCGCTTCAAGGTCCGCGAAAGTTCCGTGACCTTTGCGCCTATCTCCCAAAGAACAAGCAGGAAGACCGCAACAAGCCCGAACATCACGGCTGCAGCATGCCAAGATTCCATGTCGAGAAGTATATGCGCGTAGGGATGGTTTCGTCGTAGGATTTGGAGCAAAATAGAAAACCCGCTCGATCGGGAGACACCCATCGACGCGGGTTCCTTGGACCTGATTTTAGGTGCGCTGGGCGGCGCTCCATTTCAGTATCAATGGAGTGCGCCTAAATGACAAGTCAGCCATCTCGTAGCGCCATAAGCATCAAGGCAAATCGCCCCTCCCGCGCTCCTACCAAAAGCTGATGCAGGAATGCCGCCAACGAGTAATTCTTCGTCGGCTAGGTCGCTCGGCTTGTCAGTGAACACAAATGCCCACTCTCTCAAATGCACTCCAAGCGGATCGTCGCCAACAAGCGAAGAGAAGGCGTTTTCATCTGCCCGACTATTAGGACACCACCCGTGCAGCCGACCCTCCGACGCTGGAAATGCGGCGAGGCGCGGTTGGCGGTCAGGAGCAGATGGAGAAAGAAGGTGGGCGCGGTGTTTAGAAGGTGAAGGCCAGCCCGCCGCGAAGGCTGCGCTGGTCTTGCGCGAAGATGAGCACCGAGCCATCGCCGGCGAGGTAAGGATGATAGCCCTCGGCCAGCAGGTTGCGGACTTCGATGAGCGCCTCAACGCCGGTGGATCCCTCGCCACAGTGGTGGATGCACTGGCGGAGGCGAAGATTGAGGTAGGGAGCAAGGGCGTCGAGCGCGAAGGGGTCCACCGGGGTGACGGTGTCCTCCGGTTGCCATCGATAACTGGCCCGCCAGTGAGTTTTGGTTCCTTCGAGCGTGCCGGAGAGCGAAATGGCGTAGCTTTGAACGTGGCGGGCATAGGCCCCGGTGAGCAACTGGGAGAGCGGTTTTGCCGGGGGCAAAGCAGGCATCACCACGGCGGATCCGCTGGCGTACGTAGCGCGCAACTCCTCGCCGCCCGGCAGGCGACGTTCGAAGCTGGCGCGCACGCCGGTCGAGGAAAAGTTGGGGCCGGCGGCGCGCATCAGGCCGCTGGCGGCATCGAACAGCACGCCGGATGGAATCGCGGCAGCGCCGGAGTCATTCCCGGCAAAACGGCGCTTGGCTTCGAGCACCGGATTGTCGACCTCGTCGGTATAGACCAGCAGAGCCATGCCCGAGGAGTCGGTGCGCCGTTCCCAGCCGATTTCCTGATGGAGTCCATGCTCCAGCGCCAGACGGTCCCCTCGGGCGGAAAACTGGGGTAACGCGGCAGCGGTTTCCGTTTCGCTCATGGCCGCAGGATCGGAGGCCACGGAAGCCGTCATGGTGACCATCCGGTAGCCGACGGTCGAAGCTCCCTTCCGCCACTCCGCCGAAGCGAACGGCAGCGCGGCAGCCGCCGTAGACGGTGATCGCCCGCCCATCCGGGCGATGACCGCGTTGGAACCCGCCTCTACTTCAAGGGCGTCGCCCAGGCGCATGGTCTCCCAGCTATGGAGGGCGGCCTCGTCCATTCCAGCGTTGCCCGCGGATTCCACGTCGGGATGAAGCGTGATGGCAGCCACCGACTGCACCGAGCCGGCGTAACCGAGATCCTGGCGGAAGCCCAGCATCGACTCCATGGCCGCGTCGGAGTCGGGCGCGAAATCGACCCGCGCCAGCAATTCCCGGCTGTTAGACGGCGTATCCTCGACCGTCGTCGAGAAACGCTGGCCGCTTTCGCCAAAGGTTCCAGCCTGGCCGGTGGCCATCAAGCGGGCTTTGAGCTTGGGCCGTGTTCCGGAGCCGTCGGAAACCACCACCAGCGGCCCGTCTTCGAGCCAGCGCAGCAGCGGCCGGTCGGCAGCCGAACGCAGGGTCCACGCCCAATCGTCTCTCCCAGCGTTGCCGGAACGCGGCTCGGAGGGCAGCCATTGAATGACCTCGTAGAGGGTGTTGAGGGTAAGGTTGACCACCGTGCGGCTGCCGCGCACGCGCACGTTTTCGCGCAGGGAAGGCAGGAAGGAGGTGTCCATGGCCTTCAACGCGTAGTGGCCGGGCAGGATGGAGGCAATGGTGAAGCGGCCCAAACTGTTGGTGTAGACGCTGGTGACAACGCTCAGATCGGGCCGCAACAACTCGACCTCAGCGCCGATCTGGGGCACGCCCGCGGAGTCGCGGACGACCCCCGTTACCGACCCCGACACCGCGCCCCAGGACGGGCAGGTTCCTAAAGCCATCAGCACGGCAAAACCGGCGAGTTGGGCGCTACACTTCATCTTCGCGATACGTTCATGACCCGCCGCGTCTGCTGGCATTTCCCTCGAATCAAGCCTGCCCCGGCCGCCAGAATCTCACGTTCGGCTTGCCGTGTTGGCAGGATACATCCTATTCCACGACAAAAGGCGCCGATTGCGCAATCTCTTGTTTGGAAATTGCGTCATTTACTTTCACCGTCACCTTGTACTTGCCCGGCTGCAGCCCCGCGATGGGCAAAGTTTTCTCCACCGTCAACTGATCGCTGTGAACCCCTAAGTCCTTGGAAGGAATAGTGTTCTCCAGCATTACCTGGCCGTTGGCCGCGTCCGTGATCTCATAGGTCACGGTGGCCGAATTACTCTTGGTAGCCTCGTCGATGCCCAAATTGTACACCTGCATCCAGAAGTTCAGGTCCTGGTTGCGCGTGTAGGAGACCGGGGTAGCGGGGTTGGTGCTCACGCGGGGCCGGATGAAGGTGTTGCCGATGATGAAGTTGCCCTCGCCGATCTCTCGCGAGGGTACGGTGTTCATTTCGTCGGCGAGAATCAGCGAAGAAGTTCCCAGCTTTTCGTCGTCGTATAGAGGCACGTTGATGCCGCGGCCATAGAGACCGATGTGATCCGGATTGTTCACGTCCTTGATGGCGATATCGAGGCGGTAGAGGCCGGGCATCAGGGGCAGCGCCTTCCAGTAGACCGATTTGCGGTCCAGGCTTTTTTCCAGCAGCTCGGCGGGCTGTTCCACTTCCACCGTATCTTCAAAGGTCTGCACGGTCTTGTCGGTCAACGTGGTCACTTTGCCGAGAATGCTAACCACCGCCTTGGATACGCCATCCTTGGTCACGAAGGTCATGTCCCGGTTGCGGATTTGCAGGGTGATGGGAACCAGGTCGGTGTTGTCGGTGACGCGGACGAAGTCAGTGCGCACATCGAACGGGAAGGGAGGGCCGGTGAGAATTTTGTGTTCGGAGACGAAAGCGTCGAGATCCTTGAATTGGATGGGCGGCGGCGCGAATAGTTTGGCGGCCAGCTCGATGCGGTCGAACTCCTTGCCCTGCTCCATCGAACCCATGGGTCCGGTGCCGAGGTTTTCAAGTCCGCCGCCTTTGAAGCGGTCGGTCTTGTCGGAGTGGTTCATCTGCTCGTATTCGGTAAGGCCGGCGCCGGGCACGTGCAGCAGCGCGTCCTTTTCGCTGCGGTCGATGGTGAAGTGATAATCGCCGCACATGCAGGTGTCGACAAACTCGATATCGATGTTCTCGCCGATGCCCTCCAGATAGCGGTAATGCCATACCTCGAAGGGATAGGTGCTGGTTTCGCCGCCGCCTTCATCGGGAGGGCGTTCGTACATACCGCCAGAGGGGTGGGCGTCAATGCTGTCGGCCGGGCCCCACATAATATAGATGCGCCCGCGATCGGTTTTCCAGCCCGGCTTGCCTGCCGCAAAGTGCTCGTTGGCGTACGCGATGCGCCGGTAGTGCTCTTCGCGGTAAGTGTTTTCGGGATCATCGGGATTGGGGTTGCGCCGCGCCCAGAACTGCTCGATAAAGGCGTCGCGCTCCTCGTCGTTGCTCAAGCTCAGGAAGGCCTTCCGCTCCTGGTCGGTGATGATGTACGGCACCTCTTCGTTGAGCCAGGTCTTATAAGTTCCCTTCAACTCCTGCCGCAGTTCCTTCTGCTGCTTGTATCTCTCTTTGTCGGAGAGCGGCCGGTTGAGGGGATTCGGCTCCTGGCCCTGGTCGTTACCCGTCTGAGCTTGTGATGGGGAGGAGTTGGATGGAGTGCTCGATTGCTGGGCCAGAAGGCAGGTTGCGGGAACCCAAACCAAACCGCAAACCAGGGTAGGAACGAGAAGAGGGCGGCATTTGCGCATCATGGCCTTGAAAACTCCTGCGAACCTATATTCTACGGGTCCCAATAGAGCTGGGCAAGGCTTCCGTTCATCATTTGTTGCCGGTTGGACGCGCGAGTTGGGCCGAGGTTACCGGAAGTCGCCTCCGCAATGCGGTAAAATCGTTGGCAGGAGTGAAGCGTCCAGGTGGTGGATTGCTCGACCGCCTCCACGCAAGTAGGCGCTTCCGCATCTTCGCCTTCTGCGTTGCCCGCTGCATCTCCCTTGCCCGCGCACGGGTGGAGCGGGTCCGGCGATCTCCCGGAACCGCGCTCGCCGTGTCTGCGTAGACTGGAGCAGGAAAGAGATTCGGAGCGCGTATCTCTCATGAAAAGGATTTTGCTGATTGTTCTTGCCGTGCTGGTTGCCGCCGCGCTGGTGACCGTCATGGTCGTAAAGCAACAGTCGGGCTACGCCAAGGTTTATACGGCCACGGTCGCGCGACAGGATCTTTCCAGCGTGGTGAGCGGCACCGGCCAGATTAAGCCCAAGACTTACGTGAACGTGGGAGCCACGGCGATGGGCCGCGTGACCCATCTTTACGTAAAAGAAGGCGACAAGGTGACCAAGGGAGAAGTGGTGGCCACCATTGAAAACGTCCAGCAGCAGGCCACAGTGAATGCGCAGCAGGCCACCATCGCTTCCGCCAAGACCGATATTGCCTCGTACGTGGCGGCAGAAAAGACCGCCCAGGCCAACCTGGAGCACGCGCAGGCCGATCTCGAAGACAAGAAGCTGGATTGGGACCGCGCCCAGGCGCTCTATAAAGACGGCATCATGGCCAAGCAGGACTACGACGCCAAGAAGGCCGCCTACGATCTCGACGTGGCGTCGGTGGCCCAGGCCGTGGCCGGGCTCAACCAGGCCAAGGCCAACACCGACTCGGCCCGCGGCCACATGGAAACCCAGGTGGCCACGCTGCGCGCCGACCAGGACATGCTTAGCCGCACCATCGCCGTAGCGCCCTTCGACGGCATCGTAACCAACGAGCCGGTGCGCGAGGGTGAAACCGTGGTGGAAGGCATTCAGAACACCGAGGGCTCCACGCTGATGACCCTGGCCGGCATGAGCGTGGTCACCGCGGAGGTCAAGGTGGACGAGACCGACATCGTGAACGTCCAGATTGGCCAGCCTGCTGAGGTGACCGTGGATGCGCTGCCCGGCAAGGTCTTCAAAGGCGAGGTGACCCTGGTGGGCGACCAGGCGCTTTTGCGCTCCACCGGCATCGCCACTTCGCAATCCACTACTGGCACGGAGGAGGCCAAGGATTTCAAAGTCGTGGTGACGCTCAGCGATCCTTCGCGCCAGTTGCGTCCGGGGCTTTCCTGCACCGCCAAGATCACCACGGCGCACAAAGCCAATGTGCTGGCGCTGCCCATCCAGGCGCTCACCTTGCACGATCCGGCGCTCGATGCGTCGCAGAGCAAGGGTGGGGTGCAGGCGGCCACCCGGGCAGAGGCGAAATCGAATCCCGTGCAAGGCGTTTTTGTGGTCCAGAAGGATGGACATGGGCGGCTGCGGGCCAAATTTGTTCCGGTGAGCACGGGCATCACCGGGGCCACCAATATCGAAGTTCTTTCCGGGCTGGGGCCGGGCGAGGAGGTCGTCACCGGCCCCTACAAGACGCTGCGCGTTCTTAAGGGAGGCGCGTTGCTGAAGCGCGATACTTCCCAGCCGTTTTCGCTGACCAGCGGCGGCGGATCGTAGCCCCGCCGGCAAACTTCAGCGTGGAGCACAACGAGGAAAGCGATTTTTTGAGCCTATGGCTGGATTCCGACTCTAAAGGGAAAGAGGACGAAGCTCGGATGGCTTTCAACGGCGTGGGTACGGAAGAGCTGGCGCCACCCGCGGTCGACCCGGCCGGCAACATCATTGTTGTCGAGGATCTGTGGCGCACCTACGACATGGGGTTGGAGCAGCAGGTGCACGCCCTGCGCGGGGTCTCGCTGCGCATCCGGCACAATGAGTATGTGGCCATCATGGGGCCCTCCGGTTCCGGCAAATCCACGCTGATGAATCTCATCGGCTGCCTCGACACCCCCTCCAAAGGCCGCTATTGGCTGAACGGCCAACTGGTGAGCGAGCTCAACGACGACGAGCTGGCGCGTATCCGCAACAAAGAGATCGGCTTCGTCTTTCAGACCTTCAATCTGCTGGCCCGCGCTACGGCCCTGCACAACGTCGAATTGCCGCTTATTTATAACGGCGCCCCGGCGGGGGAACGCATCGAGCGCGCGAAACAGACGCTGATTGACGTGGGCCTGGAATCGCGCATGTATCACAAACCAAACGAGCTTTCCGGAGGGCAGCGGCAGCGCGTAGCCATCGCCCGCGCGCTGGTGAACCATCCCTCGATCATTCTTGCCGACGAGCCTACAGGTAATCTCGATTCCAAAACCGGCCTCGAGATCATGGCCCTGTTCGATCAGCTCCATGCCGGCGGGAACACCATCGTCCTGGTCACTCATGAACCGGACATCGCCGAGTTTGCCCATCGCGTAGTGCACATCCGGGACGGCCAGATCTTTACCGACGAGCCTTCCAAACGCCTCAGCCAGGGCGTTCGCCCGCGGCGATAGAGACTAGCATTTGCAGTAGGAGAGAGAGCAGGCAAATTACTAGAGAGACTAGGGTGTATCGACATATACGGGTGGGCAGCGTTGCGAGCGAAAATTGGGCCAGACACCGGGGCCCCCACGGACGCGCTCTTAGTCCGTGGGGTGGAGACGAGGCGGAGGCCGAAGGCTTTGGCGGCTCCAAGGTCGAGGCCGATAACGAAATATGGCCCAATTTCCACCCCAGCGACGAAAAGCTGTCGCTGGGGACCCCGGATTTGCGCCGCAACCCGGAGGGACGGGGCCATTTTCCCTCATCCCTGTGTCGTTCGTCGCTAGCAGACGCCCGGTATGCGTCGCTCCTCTCTCCTTGATCTGAGAGAAAATGGCTCCCGTCGCTGCCCGCTCGTATATGTCGATACACCCTAAGGAAACACCTAGATGGATCATCGATCGCAAAATGAGTG
>JASHTU010000422.1 GCA_030040395.1 Acidobacteriaceae bacterium | reverse complement strand
CGCCGGTGCGAGTCGAGCGAGAAGTCGTCTTCGCTGAGCTTTTCGGCCGCTTCGGCGTGCGCCGCGTTGTCAAGCAGAATGGCGCCCAGAATGGTCCGCTCGGCGTCCACATTCGCCGGCAGGCCCGCATCCAGGGTCAGATCGGGGATCGTGGCCATATCTCAAAAGTGTAGGGTGAGACCTCGGTCGGGAAAAGATGTGCAGAACCCCGTCTGTCACTGGAAATGAGGAAAACCAGACCAGGCGTCAGGCGTGGAGCGCGCCCGGACCGCCACACAACGGTTGCCGCGAAATCCGGATATCAAGCCCGCTCCGCTCGCACATGCCGCGAGACGCTTGAATTCATTGCCTTTGCTCGCCACCGCGCATTTGCGTGGTATTTCGGCCTTTTGCGGCATGCTGGTTTCGGATGTTTTGCAGAATGGGGAACGCCGGAACCGGTCCGGAGCGAATTACTACAAGCAACTCCAACGAAACCACATACTTACCGCCATGACGCATCATAACTCACTTCTTTTAGGGCACTTGCACGGGGAGCCGGGGGGTTGGCCGGAGCACGGCATAAACTGGCCACATTCCTGACGAATGGCATCGCGGGCCATAACTTTCGGAAGGCCCGTTCAAAACTGAACCGCCGACATCGCTTCGCCTTAACCGCGAATCTGCGAAGATAGAAAAATGTCTGTAGGCGTTCCAGGAAGCCCATCGAGCGATTCCCACGATACACCGCCGATGCGGCGCGTGGCGTTGATCTACAATCCGGCATCCGGGCAGTATTCGGCCCGCCGGCCGATTGCCGTGAACGAGGCGCTGACGGTGCTCCGCGAGGCGGGAGTGGAGGCCGAGGCTTACGAAACCGGCGAACCGGGCAGCGGGACGGCGCGCGCTGGCGAAGCCGTTCGCGGGGGCTTTGACGCCATTGTGGCCTGCGGCGGCGACGGCACGGTGCACGAGGTGGTGCAGAGCCTGGTTGGGTCCGATGTGGCGTTGGGGGTAATTCCGCTGGGTACGGCCAACGCGCTGGCCGCAAATCTGGGCCTGATTGCGACGCCGGCGAAGGTGGCGCGGACTCTGCTCGACGCCAGGCCGGTCCGCGTCCCCGTGGGCCGTATCCATTTCCGCGACGGCGCCGGCAACCCGGCTTCCCGCTACTTCGTCGTCGCCGCCGGCATCGGACCGGACGCGCTTCTCATGTCGCGCCTCGATGCCGGCCTCAAGCGCCGCCTGGGCTACGTGCTATATCTCATCGAGGCCGCCAAAATTTGGGCGACAGACCCGTTCCCGCTCTTCGAGGCCGCGCTCGCCGTCAACGGAACGGGCACCGAGCGCGTGGTCGAGGTCTCGCAGTTGCTGGCGGTGCGGGTGCGCTCATTTGGGGGCGCGCTGCGTCAACTCGCGCCCGGCGCCACGCTGCGCGACCCTTCTCTGCATCTGCTCGCTTTCGGCACCCGCAGCCGGTTACAGTACCTCAAGTTTCTGCTTGCCGTCGTCGCCGGGCGTCACACCTTCAACGGCCACATTCAACTGCTTGAAACTGAGGCGGTCCAGTGCCGGGCCCGCAACGGCTCACGCGAAACCATGTTTGTGGAGGCCGATGGCGAAGTGCTCGGCTCGCTGCCGGTCAAGATCGAAGTGGTTCCCCAAGCCCTCACCCTGCTCATCCCGCCGGGCGCGGAGCCATAAAGCCTGGCGCTGAACTCCAGAGGGAAAAACCATTCGACCCGCCAAGTGCTCCGGGCCCGGCGAACAGTTCGCCCTTGCCGCGCGTCATAACCCGCATGGAAGCGCGCGGGTTGCCACGGCTGACGTTCCTTGTCCTACTGGGCTGTTCGGCCGTCATCGCGGCGCAGACCACCTCAGTACCGACGGCGCTGCCGAGTACGCCGTTCTTTATCCAGAACACCTGGTTCATTGGTGGGGTGGGCGATTGGGATTACCTGGCCATCGATCCCGGAGCCGACCGGCTTTACATTGCGCATGCCGCGGCGGTCCAGGTGGTGGACATCGAGACGGGCGCGCTGGTGGGCGAAATCGGTGGCTTTGGCGACACCCGCGACATCGCCCTCGACCCGAACGACGGATACGGCTTCGTGAGCGACGGGGCGCGGGCTGAGGTATCGGTCTTCGACCGCGAGACGCTGCAGAGAGTGGCGCGCATTCCAACCGATCCCAATCCACATGCGTTGGTCTTCGATCGGGAAACCGGACTGCTCTTCGCGGTGTGTGCGCGGCCGGCCGCGGCGGGCGTTTCGACAAGTCGGAAGACTGGCGCCGCAAGCGCGCCGCCGGCGAAGTTCAACAACGAATCCTCGGTGACCGTCATCGATCCGGCGAAGCACAGCGTGTTGGGCCGGATTTTGCTGCCCGGCACACTGGGCTTTGCGCGCGCCGCCGAAAACGGGCAGGTGTACATCAACGTGACCGACCGCAACGCTATTCTCCGCATCGATGCGCAATCGGTGGAGACGCTGCTCGACAGCGCCGCGGGCGCTCAAGAAACCACGAGAACCGCGGCGGCTCCCGAAAAAGAGAGCGGCAATGCGGCCAATTGGCCGACACTCGACTGGGCGGGCGGAGGGCAATCCGGCGCGGCTGAAGGGCATTTTCGCCTGTTTTCTCTGGGAGACGCGTGCGAAACACCATCGGGGCTGGCCGTGGACGGGGCGGATATGCGGCTTTTTGCCACCTGCGCGAACCTGACCATGGTGGTGGTGAACGCAGAGACGGGCGCCCTGGTGACGGCGCTGCCGGTGGGGCCGGGAGCGGACGCGGTGGGCTACGACTCGAATCGCGGGCATATTTTCGTGGCCAATGGCGGCGGGGACGGCAGCCTGACGATGATTCGCCGCGACGTGACCGACACCTACGCGGTGGTTGAGACGCTGCCCACGCGACGGCAGGCGCGAACGCTCGCGGTGGATCTGGAAAGCGGCGATGTTTTCCTGGTGACGGACTACATGGGCATGGATCGGAACCCTGCGGGTGGGATAGGAACGCTGAAGATGGTTCCGGTGGAGGGCAGCTTCCAGGTGTTGGAAATCGGACCCTGAAACGGCGGTCGTGGCGGCGGAAGCAGCGCCGTTTTCCCGGCTTGCGCTTCCGCGCCGCCTTCGCCGCGCGGCTCGCAGACGGACGCCCGGGAGAGCGCGGGGCTCCTCCATCGGTCCGCAGGCGGCCGCGCGCAAGAGATTGCGGGCCCGCCTACGACTGAGCCACTTTGGCCGTTTCCGCGGCTGCAGGCACGGCCACCGGCTTGACGTCGGGCTTGCGGATGTCGATGCCGCCCTTGAAGTAGGCGCCATCTTCAATGCTGATGCGCGCGGCCGCCACATCGCCGTTGAGAGCGCCCTCGGCGCGAATGTCCACGCGATCGGTGGCCGAGATATTGCCGCGAATCTTGCCCAGAATCACTACTTCGCGCGCGGTAATGTTGGCCGCCACCTGGCCATTGCGGCCCACGGTGACGCGGTTTCCGGGAAGGTTGATGCTGCCTTCGATCTTGCCGTCAACAAGCAACGACTCGGAACCGGAGATTTCGCCCTTGATGAACAAGCCCTTGCCGATGGTGGCCTGCTCGGAGCTCACCGCCTGGGCGCGGGCCGGCGGTTCAGGGGCCGGCGGCGGCGCGACGGGACGCGGCGGGTCCGGCGTAGTGTTGGTGCTGGTGTTGGCATTGGTGTTGATCGTTCCGGTTTGGGTGGGTTTCCACATAGCGCTCAAGGTAGTTCCTTTTCTGTCCCTCGGGACTGGGGAATGGCCAAGGCAAAGGCCGATGGATCAAGCCCCAAAAAAACGAATTCTGCGAACCGCCCCGCCCGAGGGCTGCTTACGGCGGCCAAGATCGGCGGCCAGGGGCAGGACCGACCCACCCTCCGCCGAAAAGATTGCTGTTATCCGCTATTTTAACGGAAACCGCGGATAGAACGAATCGTTTTGCCGGGAGCACACACTCATTCCGCCCTCTGTGACCATACCATGAGGCCGGCCGGCGAAGGCAAAGGGAATGCATCGCCGCTTCCCCCGGGATCGCGTCCTCCCACACTCCGTTTCCCATGCCTTGCTCTTTGCCCCTACTCTTAAGCTGTGAACGATCGTGAACTGGTGGTGAGAATTGCCCGCTCTCCAGGTGGTAAAGCCGGCTACAAGCAGCTCGTTCGCGAGCTGGGCATGGGCGGGGGACGGGAGCGGCGATTGCTTCTCGAGCAGCTTGCGCGGCTCGTGGCGCGCGGCGAACTGGTTCAGCTCGATGGCGAACAGTGGAGCACGGCGCGCGCGGCTGCCGCCCGGAGCAACCTGGTGGCGGGCCGGTTGGACCTGCATCGCGAAGGCTTCGGCTTTGTGCGGCCAAACGCGCGGCAGGCGGGCGCCCAAGAGGATATTTTCATTCCTCCCGGCGAGATCAACGACGCAATGCAGGGCGACCAGGTGCTGGTCGAAGTCGAACCGCCCAAGGCCGACGGCCGGGTTCAAGGACGCATTGCGCGCGTTCTCGAGCGGCGCAATCCGACCGTAGTCGGCGTTTTCCATTATTCCCGATCGGAGCGGGAGCAAGGCCCTTCGGTCGTCCCCTTTGACGAGCGCATGACGCAGCCCATCCTGATCCCTCCGGGCCAGGAGTTGCCGGCCGCACGTGAGGTCGGGACGCCGCATCGCGTGCTGGGCGACGAGGTCGCGCGGCCGGCGGCGCACCAAAGCCTGGAAGGGCTGGTGGTGGATGTGGAAATCACGCGCTGGCCCACGCCTACGCGCCCCGCCGTGGGCCGCGTGATCGAGGTTTTGGGCTCGCCTGACGATTTTGGCGTGGACGTGGAGATGATGATCCGCAAGCACCAGTTGCCGCGGATCTTTCCTGACGCGGTGCTCGCCGAGGCGCGCAGCGTGGCGCATTTCGACCCCAGCGCCGCTGCCGGCAGGAGAGATTTCCGCGGTCTGCCGGTGGTGACCATCGACGGCGAAACCGCGCGCGACTTCGACGACGCAGTGCTGGTGACGGAGCGCGTCGACGGCCAGGGAGATCGCGGTTACGAGCTGCAGGTTCACATCGCCGACGTGGCCGAGTACGTGCGCGCCGAAACCGCGCTCGCTTTGGAGGCGCGGCTGCGCGGGACCAGCGTCTACTTCCCCGATCGCGCCATTCCCATGCTGCCTCTCGAACTCTCGACCAACGTTTGCAGCCTGCGCCCCCGCGAAGGCCGCCTGGCCGTGAGCTGCATCATGCAACTCGACTCGCTGGGCCGCATCGAGAGCTATGAAATCGTCGAGAGCGTTATTTGTTCCGTTGCCCGCATGACCTACACCGAAGTCCACGCGATCCTTACCGGAGAACTTAGCCAAGACGCGGAGACGCGGGAGCGCTTCGAGCGCATGCGGCGACTGGCGATTCTCATGAACCAACGGCGAGAAGAGCGCGGGAGCATCGATTTCGATTTGCCCGAGCCCGTGATTGAGTTTGACGAACAGGGCCGGATGCGTGGCGTCACCCGCGCCGAGCGCACCTGGGCCAACCGGATCATTGAGGAGTTCATGCTCGCCGCCAACGAGTGCGTGGCCACGTGGCTCGAGGACCTCGGCGCGCCGTCCCTCTATCGCATCCATGAAAAGCCGGAGCCGCGGCGAGTGGTTCAGTTCGAGGAGCTGGCGGCAAGTTTCGGCTATTCGCTCGGCCTCGGGCCGTTGCCGGTCAAGCGCATCGAAACCCGCGCGGAACGCCGCGAAGCGCGCGGCCGGGGAAGCCAACCCCGCCGGCACGAAGTGGTGGAGGACATCGCGGTTACGCCGCGCATGTATCAGCAACTGGCCGCGCGCATCGAGGGCAAGCCGGAGGAGCGTATCTTGAGCTACCTCATGTTGCGCTCGCTGATGCAGGCGCGCTACTCCGAAGTGAACGAGGGCCACTTTGCGCTTGCTGCGCCCACTTACACGCATTTCACCTCGCCCATTCGCCGCTAC